>SHVF01000051.1 GCA_009691135.1 Candidatus Planktophila sp. | reverse complement strand
ATTCCAACCCTCTCAAACTTGTGAGATCTCGAGCTTTATCGCAATCTTTTTTCATCTGGATCAATAGCGAATCTAAACTGTCAAATTTTAAAGTATCCCGAAGCCGCCAACCAAATTCAATAATCGCCTCTTGCTCATATAAATCTAAATCATCACGATCTAGCGCATATGCCTCAACTTGGCGGCCACGCACTCCCGCAAAAGTTGGATTAGTTCCGATTGAAATTGCAGCTGGCCAACGGTTTAAACCAACAGTTAGCCAACCTGCGTAGACACCATCACTCGGAATTGTTGAATTCGGCGCAACTTCAATATTCGCAGTTGGATATCCAATTTCGCGGCCGCGCGCTTCACCATGGATGACTGGACCAATTAGTTGATGTGGCCTAGTCAATAACTCGCGCGCAATTTCTACGCCGCCATTTAATAAATGTTTTCTAATTCGGGTAGAAGAAACGATGCCATGTTCGTGTTCGACTAATTCGACTCCGGTAACAGTAAAACCATACTCATCGGAAACTGATCTCAAATAATTTACATCTCCAGCAGCTTTTGCGCCAAAAGTGAAGTTAGCACCAACCACGATATTTTTTGCGTCTAGTTCTTTAATTAATATTGATTCGATAAATTGTTCAGGAGAAAGTGCCGCAAATTCAGCATCAAAACTTATCACCGCCACAGCCTCGGCTCCGTGCAACATTAGTTGGTGGGCTCGATCATCTAAAGTTAATAGTTTTGTTGGAGTTCGGTCTGGTGCAAAAACTGAGGTTGGATGTGGGTCAAATGTTAAAACTGTTACTGGATCGCCAAATTCGTTTGAGATGTTAAGAATTTCTTGATGTCCTAAGTGAACGCCATCGAAAATTCCAATGGCGACGGTGCCACCTTTAAGCGGTTCGCCAAACCATTTAATATGACCAGACATCTGGCTATTCTTTCACGAAAACTGTGATTGGCTGTGCGCCAGAATTCTTATTCTCGATTAAAGCGCAGAGTTCGTTATCGCTCGTGATCGCAATCCCAATTCCAGAAAACTCGGAAGCAGAAAGCGAACGGCCAAACTTCAATTCGCTCTTTTCGGAAAGGTCAATCACACGCGCTGGCAATATTCGCTTGGCCACATCTACTACATTTAATAAATCTGCTGGTGATATTGATTCAATAGATACTGCAGCTTCGAGAGAAAACGGCGCAACTTCACTTCGTCTCAACTCAGTCAAGTGTCCCCCAACCTTTAACACATCCCCTAAATCTCTAGCAATTGCTCGAATATAGGTTCCGGCAGAGCATGAAACATCAATTTTTATAGCAATAGCGCCATCGGCTCTAGAAATTTCTAAGATCTCTAAACTATAAATTGTTACTTCGCGCACTGGTAGTTCTACAACTTCACCTTCACGTACTCGGTCATACGCTCTTTTACCATCTATTTTTATAGCTGAGACCGAGCTTGGCCGTTGCATGATTGTGCCAATCAATTTTAGTAAATTACTTTTAATCTCCGCATCTGTGACTTTTAAAATATCTGAAATTGTGGATGCAGTTAAAACTTCTCCGTCTTTGTCATCAGTAACTGTTGCGAAACCTAATTCAATTGTGGCTAAATATCGCTTCTTACCTTCAGTAATGTATTGCAATAGCTTGGTGCCGTTGTTAATTCCTAAAACTAATACACCGGTTGCCATCGGGTCTAACGTGCCAGCATGTCCAACGCGTTTAGTTCCAAAAACTTTACGGATTCGCGCAACTACATCGTGGCTTGTGATGCCACTTGGTTTATCAATTACTAAAAACCCGTCACTCACCGGCATCAGTCTCGCGCGCTTTATGGATTTTATAGGGATCCGCTTCTCCTGCTGGGGCGGCACCTTCGCGCAACGCAGCTAATTCTTTATCTTGCTCTCTAACTTTTGAAAGCAAATCTTCAAAATTCTGGGCGGATTCCGCAAGCCCATCCGCGAAGAACGAAATTGTCGGCGTGATTCGCATCCCGAGTTCTTTACCAACCTCGGAACGAAGTAAACCTCGTGCGCTTTCTAGCGCTTTCGCGGTTTGAATTTTTGATTCATCATCACCTAAAACTGTATAGAAAATCGAAGCCTGTTGTAGATCACCAGTAATTCGAACGTCAGTAACGGTAATGAAACCAAGGCGTGGATCTTTTACCTTTGTTTCAAGAGTTTGCGCGATCACTACTTTTATACGATCAGCGACCTTTGCTGCGCGATGTGATGTACCCATAATTAAACTCGCTTTTTCTCACGCATTTCGAATACTTGGATTACATCACCAGGTTGGATGTCTTTGAAAGTTCCAACTCCGATACCGCACTCAAAGCCCTCACGGACTTCAGTCGCATCATCTTTAAATCGCTTCAAAGATTCAATGGTTAAGTTATCGACAACTAAGACGCTATTTCGCAAAATGCGTGCTTTTGCGTTACGTCGGATAATGCCGTCGCTAACAACGGAACCAGCGATATTTCCAAATTTGCTCGACTTAAATACTTCGCGGACTTCAGCATTACCAAGGATTGCTTCTTCGTATTCAGGCTTGAGCAGTCCTTTAAGGGCCGCCTCAATCTCTTCGATTGCGTTATAAATTACGGAATAGAAGCGAACTTCAACGCCTTCTTCATCTGCAAATATTGCAGTTTGTGGTTCTGGCTTTACGTTAAATCCGATAACTACAGCAGATGATGCCGAAGCTAAAGTGATATCGCTCTTGGTGATTGCACCAACTCCTCGGTGAATTACACGTAAGTCAACTTCGTTGCCAACATCAAGCAATAAGAGCGCATCTTCCAGCGCTTCTACTGAACCACTCACATCGCCCTTGAGAATAAGGTTGAGTGAAGTGACTTTGCTTTGCTCCATAAAATCTTCCAGCGAAACTTTCTTTCTAGCCTTTGATAGCGCTGCATGTCGCTCTGCGGCCTGACGTTTCTCCGCAATCTGGCGAGCAGTTCGATCATCCGATGCGACCATAAATGAATCACCGGCACTTGGTACCGAAGTAAAGCCAAGAACTTGAACTGGTCGGGATGGACCAGCAAATTCAACCGGCTTACCAAATTCATCCATCATCGCACGAACGCGACCGAAAGCTCCACCGGCAACAATTGCGTCACCAACATTGAGAGTTCCACGTTGCACTAATACCGTTGCTACTGGACCGCGACCGCGATCTAAGTGAGCTTCAATCGCGACACCGCGCGCAACATCGTCGGCAATTGCACGTAAATCAATAGCTGCATCTGCGGTTAAGAGAATCGAATCGATAAGTGCGTCGATTCCAGTTCCGTTTTTAGCAGAAACATCAACAAATATTGTGTCTCCGCCGTACTCTTCCGCGATTAAGTTGTACTCAGTTAATTGTTGGCGAATTTTTCCTGGGTTAGCGCCTTCTTTATCAACTTTGTTAACCGCTACCACGATCGGAACATTTGCAGCTTGGG
This sequence comes from Candidatus Planktophila sp., assembly GCA_009691135.1. Classification (GTDB taxonomy): domain Bacteria; phylum Actinomycetota; class Actinomycetes; order Nanopelagicales; family Nanopelagicaceae; genus Planktophila. Next base: position 3,312 of record SHVF01000051.1, on the reverse strand, counting down.
CATGGTTGAGCGCTTCAATAGTCTGTGGCATAACGCCATCATCAGCTGCAACCACAAGGACAGCGATATCAGTAACTTTGGCACCACGTGCACGCATTGCAGTGAATGCTTCGTGGCCAGGTGTATCAATGAAAGTTATAGCGCGCTCGGTGCCATCATGGTTATGGTGAATTTGATATGCGCCAATATGTTGTGTGATTCCGCCGGCTTCGCCTTTAATTACTTCAGTTTGGCGAACTGCATCAAGTAATCGTGTCTTACCGTGATCTACGTGACCCATAACAGTTACAACTGGTGGGCGAATTTCAAGATCTTCTGGATCTATATCTTCGATTTCTTTCGCTAAATCAATATCGAAGGTTTCGAGAATCTCGCGATCTTCATCTTCTGGTGAAACGATTTGGATTGCGTATCCAAATTCGCCACCAAGGACTGCGAAAACATCTTCAGTAACAGATTGAGTAGCGGTAACCATTTCACCCAAGTGGAATAGCACTGAAACTAAAGATGCTGGATCTGCACCAATTTTTTCGGCAAAGTCTGCGAGCGAAGATCCGCGGCGTAATCGAACTGGTGTTGTGCCATTTCCGCGTGGAACTATTGCGCCGCCAATTGTTGGCGCCGCCATGTTATCTATCTCTTCCCTACGAGTTTTTTTACTCTTTATATTTTTACGCTTTTTACCGTTCTGTTTTCCAAATGCTCCTGCAGTGCCGCCGCGTTGTGGTGGCCGACCGCCGCCGCGTTGTGGACCACCAGTAGTTGGTGCACCAGTTGCTGGTGCTCCTGCACCAGTTGCGCCACCTGGACGGAAAGGTGCGCCACTTTGTGGTCGTGCACTTCCGCCGGCTTGTGGTGGTCGAGATCCCGCAGGACGCGCAGCAAAACCTGGACGCACTGAACCAGGACGTGGTCCAGACATACCAGGACGTGGTCCGCCACTTTGTGGTCGATCACCTTGTGGACGTTGACCTGGAGTTGTTGGACGTTGCGGTGGTCGCGGCATTGTTGTGCTTGCAGAACCAAAAGGATTATTTCCAGCACGAGGTGGTCGCGCAGCTGGTGGTCGCGGCGTTGCAAATGGATTATTTCCACCACGTGGTGCACTTGGTCTGACTGTTGGTGCAATCGGAGGAGTTGGCGCAGTTGGCATAACTGTTGGTTTTGGCGCGGCTGCGATTTTCTTATCCATCATCTCTTGCAACGCTGCTTCAATTTCAGGAGTTATCTCGGGTGTTGCATCTGCTTTCTTTGCAGCAGTTTTTTTCGCAGCAGCTTTCTTAGCTGGCGCTTTCTTTGCAGGTTTCTCATCTGCTGGTTTTGCAACAACGGGATATTTTTCCAACATCTTGCGCACAACTGGCGCTTCAACTGTTGATGATGCAGAACGGACGAATTCGCCCATCTCTTGGAGTTTTGCAAGGACTTCCTTGCTATCCATCCCTAAATCTTTTGCTAATTCGTAAACGCGGACCTTTGCCACAGTTCTCCTGTCTGGGCCTCGCGTTCTTAATTTTACTTAGGAGCGCGAAACCGAATTTCCTGACTTACTCATGATGTTGCGGTGCTCATTAGAGTGCCATTGCCTTAGCTCCTAAATAGATTTCTGAAAACCCTGCGGTTTCCAATGGAGTTACCTTACCCCAATTCTGGTTGAGAATTTTCGGCACTTTCTGCCTGATTTGTCGTGGTTTGCGCATCAGAATGAATATCTATCCGCCATCCAGTAAGCCGCGCTGCCAATCGGGCGTTCTGGCCATCTTTACCGATAGCAAGTGATAACTGATAATCCGGAACTACAACTTTTGCAGATCGAGATTCTAAATTAACCACTTCAACGCTAGTAATTCGAGCTGGCGCCAACGCATTACCTACATAAGCTGCTGGATCTTCTGACCAATCGACTATGTCAATTTTTTCGCCGTGAAGTTCATCCATAACGGCGCGAGCTCGCGCACCCATAGGGCCAATTAGCGATCCTTTTGGACTCACGCCAGCGCGGTGAGTTCGTACTGCGATTTTGGTCCGATGACCAGCTTCACGGGCAATTCCCATTACCTCAACAACGCGTTCTCTTATTTCTGGAACTTCTAACGCAAACAATTGTTTAACTAACGCAGGATGGCTCCGCGAAAGTGCAACTTCTGGGCCACGCGTTCCTTGCTTTACTTCAACAACGAAACATTTAATTCGTTCGCCATGGGTGTAAATCTCACCCGGAACTTGTTCATGCGGTGGAATTTTTCCTTCAACTCTTCCAAGATCAATATAAACCATTCGATGATCTCGTCCTTGTTGTATTACTCCAGACACAATGTCGCCAACAGAGGCTGTGAACTCGCCAACGATTTCGGCATCTTTTGATTCGCGCATCTTCTCTTTAATAATTTGGCGTGCAGTCGAAGTTGCAACCCGACTAAAACCAGTTGGTTCATCAACAATTTCATCAATCTTTTCGCCATCTTCACCAAAAATTGGAACCAAGATTCGGATTTCGCCAGTTTCCCGATCTAACTTGGCATGTGCATATGGTTTTGCTTCATCGTTACTTACATAAGCAGCTTTCACTGCGATTTCAATCGCGGTGATTAAACGATCTAACGGAATATCCCGCTCAGTTGTAAGTGAAATAAGTGCTTTCATATCTACATGCATTATTTGGCACCATCTTTCTCTTTGCGATTAAATTCAATTTCAATAATGGCGCGCTTGATATCTCCGCGTAGTACAACAACTTCAGATTTTGGCAGCGTAATTACAACTTCCTCTGTGGAAAATGACTTTATTCGACCATTAATGCTCTGCTTATCATTGGTGGTAATCTTCACTAATCTGCCAATATTTTTGCGCCAATGGCGATCTACGGTTAATGGTCGATCCACACCAGGTGAGGTAACTTCTAGCGTAAAGGCTTTATCCCCTAGCTCTGGTAAAACTTCTACAACTTCTGATATTTGTTTTGATACCGAAGTTACTTCATCAAGAGAAAGGTTGCGATCTTCGCCATCGATAAAAACTGTAAGTAACCGTCGCTTACCGGCAGGTGTAATCGTGATTTCTTCTAATACAAACCCCGCGCGCTCAACTATCGGCGCGATATAACGAGTTAATTCTGCAACGCTTGCCATGTTAAACCTAACTATTTAGTTGTTATTAAATTGTTGCGAAAGTATATTAAAAGAAAGTATCAATCGCAATCCTAAGAATCAATAGGGCTGTCACTACTAAAAATACCTTACGGATTAAAGCTGACCCACCCTTAATTGCCCATCTTGCTCCAGTAACTGCGCCTGCGATATTTCCTACAGCCAT
>SHVF01000050.1 GCA_009691135.1 Candidatus Planktophila sp. | reverse complement strand
GCATCCAAACCTAACTGCACCATTGTGCGGGCAAGTTCAGCAGCCTTTGCGGGATCACTCATGAAAGCACCACTGCCAGTTTTTACATCCAGAATTAAAGCCGAAGTGCCCTCCGCAATTTTCTTAGACATAATCGATGACGCAATCAGTGGGATCGCTTCAACCGTGGCTGTTACATCGCGCAGTGCATAAAGTTTCTTATCTGCTGGAGCCAAACCTGCACCTGCCGCGCAAATAACTGCGCCAGTATCTTGTAAAACTTTTAGCATCTCTGCATTGCTAAGTGATGCGCGCCAACCTGGAATTGATTCCAGTTTGTCTAAGGTGCCACCTGTATGCCCCAGGCCACGACCAGAGAGTTGTGGAACCGCTCCACCGCAAGCTGCCACTAATGGTGCAAGCGGCAAAGTTATCTTGTCACCGACTCCACCTGTTGAATGCTTATCTGCAGTTGGTCGATCAAGTGCTGACCAATTCATACGTTCACCTGAGTTGATCATCGCATTTGTCCAACGAGAAATTTCTCGAGAATTCATACCATTTAATAAAATTGCCATTAGCAGAGCAGACATTTGCTCATCTGCAATCACACCACGCGTATAGGCATCGACAGTCCAGTCGATTTGTTTGTCACTTAACTCATTACGGTCACGCTTTGCCGCGATGATTTCAACGGCAGCGAACGGTTCAACACCTGGATTAGTCAAGGCGCTTATCTATCTCGTCCGGACCAAATGCCCAAGGCAAGAGTTCGGATAATGGTTTTACTCCGGTATCTGTCATCAATTGAAGCTGCGACCCACCGTGTTCTTGTAGCAACTGACGACAACGACCACACGGCATCAAGTAATTTGAAGAAATATCTACACATGTAAATGCAATTAAACGCCCACCACCTGAGTTAATAAGGGATGAAACAAGCCCGCATTCTGCGCATAAAGTCAGTCCATAACTGGCATTTTCTACGTTGCAACCTGTGATTATTCGGCCATCATCAACTAATGCCGCAACTCCAACCGGGAATTTTGAATAAGGCGCATACGCCTGCTGCATCGCAGTTACAGCATGGCTTTTAAGAAGTTCCCAATCAACGTGCATATGCCGCACTCGCTGCTGCATTGATGGCGGCGGCTTGCGCAGCCAACGTCTTTGATTTAATTACAATTTCAATTCCTTTGTCAGCAATTGTGTAGCGATGGCCATAGATTCCGGCTTTGGCATCTAAGACATCAGATAATTGACTGTTATTAACTGCCTTGCCGATTACATCAGCAACTGCGATATCAACCCGCTTCACAACGGATGCCAAAAGATATTTTGAAGTTGATGAAGTAACGCTGAGATAAAGATCTGGCTCGGTAAGAATCAGGTTGGCATCAACGGCATTTTTCTTCCGGTTCTTAGCGGTATTGGCTTTTACAATCGCATCGAAGGCGCCGTCTCCTGAACCAGAAGTTGCTAGATAAATAACATCAATTCCCATAGAAATCATAGCTTTGGTTGTTGTCGCTAAATCAGTTGCCGTGTATTTTACAAATGAGCGTACGTTCTTTTTGCTCGCAACTACTCCTGCCAAGAAACCATTCTGATAGATATCAGCACTAGATGGTGTTGTAATCATTGCGACTTTGCCGCTCTTGCTTGAAATCGCTGCGCTATAACCAGCTAAGAACGCGCCTTCAACTTCTGCAAAAATTATTGAGGTCACATTGAGCGCCGCAGTGGAGGCATCGCCAATTATTGCAAATTGTGTATTTGGAAATTCCAGGGCAAGTGGCTCAATAATTTTTGCGTATTGAGATCCGACCGCGATGATTGCCGCGCAATTCTTAGAAGTTAACGAGCGCAGACGTTTCTGGCGATCGGCGGCAGTTCCATCGGTAACGACACCTTCAAAGGTAAAGGTGTATTGGTTCTGTGCTTTTTTAACTCCAGCCAGCGTGGCATCGTTAAATGAGCGATCTCCAGGACCGCCGGTGTCATATGCAATACAGATATTCGTTGCGGCCTTCGCCGTTGGAGTCATAAGAATCGAAAGCGCAATAACTGATGCTGCTAACCCAGCGCGCATCTTCATTAGAGAACCAAACCTAGATTCTTGTAGGTCTCGGCCACCGTTGCGCTGGCTACAGTGCGAGCTTTATCTGCTCCTGCGTGCAGAACCTTGACTAAATGTGCTTCATCATCCAGGAGTTCTAATGCGCGGCTGCGGATGGGGCGCAGATATTCGACTACGACTTCGGCAACTGCCACTTTGAAATCACCATAACCTTTGCCCGCAAATTCATTTTCTAGTTCGGCAACGCTCTTGCCGGATAGAGAGGCAGAAATTGTCAACAAGTTACTGATCCCAGGTTTTTCTTTCTCATCAAAGGTGACTTCACGTCCGGCATCGGTGGTGGCACTTTTAATCTTTTTGGTATTGGCCTCTGCCGTGTCCATAATTTCAAGAACACCAGCAACAGAGCCTGCAGATTTGCTCATCTTATTTGTTGGTTCTTGTAGATCGTAAATTTTAGATCCTGATTTCAAAATATAACCCTCAGGTATTTTGAAAGTATCGCCAAACTTAGTGTTAAATCGGATCGCTAAATCACGAGTTAACTCGATGTGCTGACGTTGGTCTTCTCCAACAGGTACTTGATCTGCTTGATAAAGCAGAATGTCGGCAGCTTGCAACATTGGATATGTAAATAGCCCAACGCGCGCTGAGTCAGCCCCACCTTTTGCTGATTTATCTTTAAATTGCGTCATGCGGTTGGCTTCACCGAAGCCTGCAATGCATTCCATGATCCAACCGAGTTGATTGTGCTCTGCGACATGAGATTGCACGAAGAGCGTTGATTTTTCAGGAGATATGCCGAGTGCGATTAATTGCGCTGCCGATGCCAAAATTCTCTTACGAAGCAGCGCAGGATCGAGATCTCCGGTGAGGGCGTGCAAATCTACGATGCAGTAAAAAGCATCGTTACCATCTTGTAGATCGACCCATTGCTTGAGGGCGCCCAGATAATTTCCGAGGTGGAAAGAGTCGCTGGTGGGCTGGATACCCGACAGAACGCGCTTCGTGCTCATGTTGTTATTCTCGCACGGATCGCTAATTACGCGATATCGCCAACAGCCCTGCGCGCTTGCCTTCCATCGTCAATACGGTGATTCGAATTCCGTTAACGCTAACCACATCATGGGCAACTGGTATTCGCCCTAAGAAATGCATAACAAATCCACTTGCGGTTTCATATGGGCCATCGGGTATATCTATCCCAGTTTGATCGCGCAGATCATCTAGGGAAATCAAGCCATCTATCTCAAAGTCACCAGTACGCGCTTCTATTGAGACCTCGTCTTCATCGGTGTCATATTCATCTTTGATATCACCGATTAGGCATTCAACTAAGTCCTCAAGCGTCACGATGCCATCTGTTCCTCCATATTCATCTAGAACGATGGCCAGGTGCTGACGTTGATTGCGCATCTCAGTCAACGCTGGCAATACTCCCTTGGTGCCGGGCAAGAACATAATGTTGCGGACCAACTCTTGAATTTTTCCGCCAGCGGTTACTAGCGATGTATCCAGTAAATCGCGCACGTGGATAAAGCCAATTACTTCATCAGTTGAACCGCGCACAACTGGATAGCGCGAATGGGCTCGATCAACTGCGAGCGCAATCGCTTTGCCAACAGTAAGTGAGGCGTCCATGAAATCAACTTCAGTTCGGGGAACCATAACTTCATGAACTTGGCGCTCTGATGCGTTAAATACTTCTTCTACGATATCGCGTTCTTCAGCTGTCAAAGCAGCATGGCCTGAAACAAGATCTAGTAACTCTTCTTCAGACATTTGACTACGCTGTTCTTTCGGGTCAACGCCAAAGAGGCGAACTACGAAGTCAGTTGATCTGGAGAGCAACCAAATAACTGGTCTAAATAACTTGGCAATTAAATCGATTGCGCCAGCGCTCCATAGTGAAATCTCTTCGGTGCGATATAGCGCTAAGCGCTTTGGCACTAGCTCGCCAAATACCAATGAAAAATAAGCGATGACTAGCGTGACCCCGACAAGTGATGTCACATTTGCGGCGCCATCGCTAAGGCCAAGATCTGTTAACTGTGGAATTACATATACGCCAAGTTTTTCAGCACCTAAAGCTGCAGATAAGAAACCACAAACAGTCACGCCCACTTGAGCCGCGGCTAAGAAGCGATTGGGATTTGTTGCAAGATGCGCAACCTTGGCGCCACGTTTGCCTTTAGTAGAGAGTTGGCGGATCTGACTCTCGCGCAGTGAGATAAGTGCGATTTCGGCAGCCACAAAGAGCGAGCCGAGCAAGATCAGGCCGGCAACGGTTGCCAGATCGCCCAGCAGAGAACCAATCGGGTAAGGATCCATGATTGCCCCAATTCTACGCTGACTGCGACTCTGGGGGCTATTGATTGCCGCCTTCGCATTTTCTACGCATGGGCACTAGTCTTACCGAGCCTAGCCAATCGGCTAGCACCTTCATCCTCGGACCGTCGGGCACGTACCTGCCCGGAGAAGGAGATACCTTAAATGGCATCTGTTGTATTCGAAAACGCTACACGCATCTACCCAGGCACAACCAAACCTGCCGTCGACAAGTTAAACCTCACCGTTGATGACGGCGAATTTCTTGTACTCGTCGGACCATCAGGTTGCGGTAAGTCAACTTCGCTTCGTATGTTGGCTGGCCTTGAAGAAATCGACGAAGGTCGAATTCTTATCGGTGATCGTGATGTAACAAATGTTGCTCCAAAAGATCGCGATATCGCAATGGTTTTCCAGTCATATGCACTTTACCCACATATGACTGTTGCAGAGAACATGGGATTTGCACTTAAGATCGCGGGAGTTTCAAAGGAAGAGCGCGAAAAGCGCGTTAACGAAGCTGCAAAGTTGCTCGATCTTGAGCCATACCTAGAACGTAAGCCAAAAGCTCTTTCAGGTGGTCAACGTCAGCGCGTTGCTATGGGTCGCGCAATTGTTCGCGAACCGCAGGTATTCCTTATGGATGAACCACTTTCAAACCTTGACGCGAAGTTGCGTGTTGCAACTCGTACCCAAATCGCAGCGCTACAACGCCGCCTTGGAATCACTACTGTTTATGTAACTCACGATCAAGTTGAAGCGATGACAATGGGTGATCGCGTTGCGGTTCTAAAAGATGGACTCTTGCAGCAAGTAGATACACCTCGCAACCTTTATGACACACCAGCAAATGCCTTCGTTGCCGGCTTTATTGGCTCTCCGGCGATGAACTTACTTTCTTCACCAGTAAGCGGCGGAAAGGCGGCGCTCGGAGGTCTGAGCATCGATGTGCCCGCTTCAGCTGGATCATCAGTAACAGTTGGTATTAGACCAGAGAGTTTTGAGCCTGCTTCTAAGGGCTTCAACGTTATTGTTGAAGTTGTTGAAGAGCTCGGTGCAGATGCATTCGTGTACGGCAAGCCTGCAGATTCATCACTGAAGTTTGTTAATGCCGGCGATGAAGGCGCACAAGTAATTGTTCGCTGGGATCCAAAGAACCCACCAAAGCCAGGCGACACCGTAACAGTCTCGGCACCAGCGGCTTCAGTTCACTTATTTAACTCTTCAACTGGAGAGCGCATTAAGTAATTAGAACTAAGTAAAAACCCCCGTCACGCTGTGGCGGGGGTTTTTACATTTAAAATGGTTTAGAAAATTCAGTCTCATCTAGCGCTTCTATCTCAAGTAAGCGATTCCACTTTGCGGTGCGCTCTGAACCATGTGTTGAACCAACTTTAATTTGGCCCGCACGCCACCCGATTGCTAAATCAGCTAACCAAGAATCTTCCGTTTCACCGCTACGGGCTGAGACAACGGTTGCAAAGTTATTGGCCTGTGCGTGATCTAAGACGCGATGAGTGGATGTGACTAAACCATTTTGATTGGCCTTGATAAGTATGGCCGTGGCACTCTTTTCGGCAATGCCGCGTTCTAGGCGATGTAAGTTCGTTGTAAATAGATCATCGCCTAGGATCTGTAATTTATCGGGTGCTTGCGCGGTAAATGCAGACCAAGCCGCCCAATCATCTTCGGCAAATGGATCTTCAATAGATGAAATTGGGTAGGTGTTTACCAAGTTAAGCATCTCATTAACGAATTCTTCGGAAGAGAAAGTTTTTCCCGAAGTGGTCAGTGAGTATTTATTAGCGGCGAAGAATTGAGTAGAAGCGATATCCAGGGCAAGTGAAACTTTTCCAGATAAGCCAAGTAGTTCTATTTGCGCCAAGACAAATTCGCAAGCATCATCAGTTGATGCAAAGGAAAGGCCTAGCCCGCCTTCATCTGCAACTAAATGAGTTACTCCGTGTGATTTGCCATCACTTGCGGCACGTTCGCGAATCGCAACTATCCAAGAAAGTGCTTCTGCAAAGCTTTGCGCGGCATGCGGAATAACTAAAACATCTTGAATATCTAAACTGCGATTAGCGTGGGCTCCCCCAGATAAAATATTTACCATTGGCATTGGAATCAGCAGTGGTCCTGTTGGTTGATAGAAGCGCGCTAAAGATTTTCCAGATGCATGAGCTGATGCTTTTGCCACTACTAGTGACGTTGCCAAAGTGGCATTGGCGCCAATTCTCTGATGGCCAGGTGTTGGGTCCACTTCGACCAAAATGCCATCGATGGCTGCCGGATTTAAACTATGACCGATTAACTTTGGCGCAATTATCTCGTTTACATTGGCAACTGCTGAGAAAACAGATTTGCCACCATAGAAATTCTCAGCTTTCCCACCACCGCCATCGCGAAGTTCGTGCGCTTCATGAGCGCCAGTTGAAGCACCTGATGGCACACGCGCTGTGTGCATTGAGCCATCACTTAGCGTCAAAGTGACTGCAACTGTTGGCCGCCCACGCGAATCAAGTACTTGATAGGCCAATACTTTCTTAATGTTCATCGCTGGCACTTTCAAATAGCATCTCAAAGCTCATATCTGAATCTAAC
>SHVF01000049.1 GCA_009691135.1 Candidatus Planktophila sp. | reverse complement strand
GCCACACCACGTTCGGCCGATACCTCATCGGATATCCCCAGCTGCATCCAGAATGTCTTTGCCTTAAATGCAATTGCCTCATCTAAAACACCTGGAATATCTGATGCCTTTCTAAAGACATCAACAATGTCAATTGGTTCTTTGATATCGGCCAGTGATTTATAGACCTTCTGCCCCAGAATTTCATCAAGGCGGGGATTTACAAAAAATAATTTAAAGTGAGAAGCCGAGAGCAAATATGTGGCAACAAAGTAGCTAGCACGCGATGGATTATCTGATGCGCCCACGATCGCAACTGTCTTGGCATTTTGCATAAAGTTCAAGCGCTCTAGGGCATTAGGTTCAGTAAATGCCATTAGCGCACCGATCCTGTCGCAATAGTTAATGCTTGGTCTAGATCCCACAGAATATCTTCAATATCTTCCAAACCAACGCTGATACGGATCAAATCTTGTGGCACACCAGCCTCAATTAACTGATCATCAGTTAATTGGCGGTGTGTTGTGCTGGCTGGGTGAATAACCAAGGTGCGCACATCACCAATATTGGCCAAATGGCTGGCCAACTGCACTGAGTTAATGAATTTCTCACCAGTTTCGCGGCTACTAAGTGAACCTGCCGCCTTAACGCCAAATGAAAATACCGATCCTGGTCCCTCTGGCAAATACTTCTTAGCGCGCGCATTATGTGGATGGCTAGCAAGGCCTGCGTACTTAACCCATTCAATTCGTGGATCACTTTCTAGCCATTGCGAGACAACTTTGGCATTTGCCACGTGATCGCGCATACGCTGTGGCAAAGTCTCAACGCCTTGCACCAACAAAAAGGCTGACATCGCACTTAGCGAAGCTCCGATATCGCGCAGCTGTTCGACGCGCACCTTGGTGAGAAATCCGAATTCGCCAAAGTTCTCCCACCATGAAACTCCACCGTATGAAGCAACTGGTTCGGTCATCGTTGGGAACTTGCCGTTGCCCCAATTAAATTTTCCAGATTCAACAATTACGCCGCCCAAAGTCGTGCCATGTCCACCTAAGAACTTTGTCGCTGAGTGCAAAACGATATCTGCCCCATATTCAATTGGTCGCACTAAATAAGGTGTTGCCACAGTTGAATCGATAATCAATGGCAAGCCAGCATCGTGTGCCACCTTCGCCAACGCTTCGATATCACCGATCTGTGAAGCCGGGTTTGAAATCATTTCAGCATAAATGAACTTGGTCTTATCTGTTATTGCCGCAGCAAAATCTTCGGCCTTATCGCTGCTTATAAAGGTTGTATCAACACCGAAGCGTCGCAGTGTGACATCTAATTGCGTAAGAGTGCCGCCATAGAGGGCAGATGATGCGACAACGTGATCACCGGTCCCAGTAAGTGCTGCAAAAGTTAAGAACTGCGCTGCCATTCCGCTAGATGTTGCAACGGCGCCAATGCCCCCTTCAAGGGCGGCAATCTTTTCTTCAAAGGCAGAGACCGTTGGGTTTCCAATTCGACTATAAATATTGCCGTACTTTTGCAGCGCAAATAAATTGCCGGCATCTTCAGTATTTTCAAAGACAAATGCAGTTGATTGGTAGATAGGAAGTGCTCGCGCACCAGTCTGCGGATCCGGTTGCGTACCGGCGTGAAGAGCCTTCGTTTTAAAGCCCCAATTGCGTTCGCTCATAAAAGAATTAAACACCACATCCTTATCGTGGCTATAATCGCTGCGTGAGCCACAACAAATACCACGTTATCCAAGATGGAGCGCATCGTTGGCGTAACATCGAAGAGCTCGTCTATAAAGATGAAGAGGGCGATGCCACTTTTAAAGATGTAACCCGCCGCGTTTTATTCGGCGAAGACCAGGTAGATGGCATGGAAGTTCGTTACTTTGAAGTAGATGCCGGCGGGCACACAACTCTTGAAAAACACGAACACACCCACTTAGTTATCCCCATTAAAGGCAAGGGTGCTTGTCTTGTCGGAGATGAAGTTCTGCCACTTGCTATGCACGATCTTGTCTATATTCCCTCATGGGCCTGGCATCAATTTCGCGCCGATGAAAGCGAAGTCTTTGGTTTCCTCTGCCTAGTTAAAGTAGAACGCGATCGCCCAACCTTGCCAACTCAAGATGAACTAGCCGATATGAAGAGTAATCCAGAAGTCGCTGACTTCATTCGCCACTCGTAACTAGCCCTGAACGACGACGCGCACAACAGCGCCCGCTGTAACTCCAACTGAACCAAGTTCTGCTTCCACGTTGGTGCCCATTCCATTTATCTTTGCAGCCGATAAAACCGCTAACTGCGTTGCGATTTCAGTCATCCAATAAAACGCCGCAGGCCCCGCCTTATCCAAAATCGATTGCGCCTGCGCAATTCGCGCATCCGAAAACTTTTCCGCGCCATCGCGATCATCGCCCACCACAGATAACAAAAATCCCTTTATCTCAGCAGCCATCGCATCTGAGTGATAAGTGCTTTCCACAAGCTCGCGCAGTTCAGCATCGATCCCGCGCGCCTTGCGCACCTTCTTCTTGCGATTGATAAACAAATAGATAACCGCCGTCAACGCCAATAGTTCGAACATCGCCAAACCACCCCTCGCTCACCAATAAACCTATCCTGACCATGTGACAGGTAGGTGATGAATGAAAACTACTTAACTAACGGCCCCAACAAATATCCCGCCAAACGCGACTCGGGCTTTGACTTGCCCGCATGCTGGGATGCAAAGGCTGCACTGCCATCTGTGCCACACAAGGAAAGAATCGCACTTTCGCCACCCGGATGCGAACTAATCCACTTTGTTAAGTCATAAACATTTCCATTAATCACAGACCAACAACTAGTCACACTCGCATTGTCCTTAACCTTGGCCAACGTATATCCAGCACCAGCGGCAGCAGTGGCCTTGACCGCAACTCCCTTGCCCCAAACCATCTTGCTGCCTTTTTTCACACAGGTGTACTTAAACCCACCAGCCACACTTGTCTGCCCCACCTTCTTACACGCATCCCCTGCCTTAACGGCTGCAGATGAACTCGGTGCAATCACAATCGATAAAACTAAGGTCATACCAAGTGCGCTAATAATTCTTTTCATAGCCCAAGGTTAATTGAAATATCCTAAAAGTCTCTGTGAAATATCACCGAGCAACCAACTGCGCTAAATCTTTCTGCTACCCCTCGGCCGGGACTAACTCTGGCTTTGGCACAGGTGCTACAGGGGTTATAACTGGATCGCGCTCGCGGCGAACAACTCGATCAGGTTCTCCAATTTCAGCCATCAATTGTCTCCATTTCGCGCGCTCACTCTCCGGAGCCCAAGCAAAGCATGAATTCAAAGAAAAATACAGATGAAAATTAACTGGGCTAAGAGCGGTTAGTGAGCTCTAAGCCTTTTGGTCTAATTGAGAGCGCCAAAAACGGATTGAAGGTGTTTACTTTTGTGGTGGCATCGGCTGACTTTGAACGCAAACTGATCCAATCGATCAGGGTATTTCCGATTGCCACCGCGCTGATGCTGGTGATCGCCTATCTCTTTGGTGGGTTTTCTGATCGTACTGACCCCTATATCGCGCGCGATACCGTGGTTTTAATTCTAAAGATCTTTATTGCAATTATCCCCACCACCTTTGTCATTTTTTTCATCTTGGCAGACTGGTTAAAAAAGTCGGAAGGCAAGAGGATTACTGCTGCGCAAAGTAAATTTGCTTTCACAGATCCTTTCAAACTGCCTAGCCAGATTATGCATGGCTACAAATTAGCTTTCATCACAGGGCGTCCACCAACATTTACTGGTTTAACCGGTGATCGCTACAGCGCAGATGATCTAGCAACCTGCACGCTGAATCCAGAACACATTCCACCGGTTATGGATTGTGATTGTGGCTTCTATGCCTTTAAGGAGTTAAGAGATGCGCAATTTGAGTTATCTATAAATCCAGGTGCTTTTCTTATTGATGTAGATCTATTTGGAGTTGGCTTTGAGTATGGCCGCGGCTTTAAAGCAGAATCTCAATTAGTTAACTCCTTAAAAATTCCAAACCGGTGCATGCGCTGCAAGATATTTGCCCCAATTAGATTTGTGACCACCTACAAGATGGGGTTCAACTCCTTTGCATACTGGAAATGGGAGGTGCGCTGTCGCATGTGTAGCGCGACTTTCAAAGAGGAAGATACTGTGGAGTTCTCAAAGATGAACAAGCATCTAGGGATCTCAGCTCGTATTTAAAAAGCGAAGAAACCTCCCTATAAATCTCACAACTAGTGATCCACAATTTTCTGCAACTAGGTGATATCCAAGTCAGTGAGATTCAATCGCTGATTCCAGGATCAACATGGGAGCTCTTTCCAGAGTCATCTCACACCTCGCATATCAAAGAGCCAGCGCGTTTCAAAGGAATCATTGGTAATTGGTTAGATACCCACGCATAAACCTTTTCTCTAAAGGTTTTAACTTGCAGGCATAGGCGATGGATGGTGGACTTACTACCTTCTCAGATGCAATTCAAAGGAAAGTCGGTCTCTCTTGTGGCACGCGATCTAAACGGTAAACATATTGTCATCATCGGAGCCACAGGCAGCCTTGGTTCCCACCTTGCAACAAAGCTCGTCGCCGAAGGTGCCCGCGTTAGTGCAATCGTGCGCGATGCTGCGCGCCTAGATGCTGCAACTGTTACCAAGCATGCGATCGCCGACATAACAAACACGGCAAGCCTGCGCGCTGCCTTTGCATCCCTTTCCCCATTTGATGGAGTAATCAACGCCGCAGGCGTTGTTGCATTTGGCACTTTGGCCGAGCTCGATGATGCAACACTTTCCAATCTCTTTGCCGTAAATTCAATCGCACCAATCGTTGCTCTGCGCGAGAGCACACCGCATATTGCAGAAGGTGGTTTCTTCCTTAACTTATCTGCCGTTGTTGCTCTGCAACCAATGGCTGGCATGGCCGCATATAGCGCATCAAAATCTGCTGTTTGGGGTGCGATGACTGCTGCAACTCGCGAACTTCGTCGCCTGCAAATCGATGTAATTGATGCTCGACCACCTCATACTGAAACTGGTTTAGCCACTCGCCCACTTGCTGGCACAGCACCAAAACTTCCAACTGGTCTTGATCCCGAATTTGTAGCAACACGAATCATTACTGCAATCAAAGATGGCGAACGCGATCTTCCAGTGGAATCCTTCAATGTTTAATTTAGCCGCTCGCGGTCAAGATAAGGTCGGGCGCGGCATGGCAATCATGCTGCTGATCACTGGTAGCGGCCACTTCATTCTTCCCGGACCAGTTGATGAGTTGATTCCAGGGTTCTTACCAGGTGAGCCGCGTCTTTGGACTTATCTAAGCGGCCTTGCCGAAATCACTATCGCCCTTGTCTTACTTGCCCCTCTTTCGAAGAAGGTAGCCGGCAAATCAATTCGGCTTTGGGGAGCCTATGGCGCAATCGCACTTTTCTTAGCGGTCTATCCTGCAAATATTAATATGGCGATGCAATGGAGTGATCGCGATATGCCAGAGCCGCTCTTGGCCTATGCGCGCCTGCCACTACAGTTTGGGCTCTTCTACTGGGCTTGGGCACTTGCCAAAGATATTAAGCGTAAAAGTGAACTCCTTTAATTTAAACGGCTAACGATCTCATCTAGAAAAGCCTGTGCAGATTTTCCACAACTACTGATTTCAGAGTTATCCATGAAAATTTCATAGGCACCTGATGCATCTTTTGAAACAATAATTGGGTATGAGCCATTAGAGACTTCACGCACCTTTGCTGGCGCATCATTGCGGTGGAAGGCTTGGAAATCTAGGCCATGAACTTGCGCCAATAACTTTTGGCAGCTCTGCCATTCAGATTTCTCTTTGAACAGTGAATGCGTGATATCGCACAGACTGCAATGTCTTATACCGATCCGCGCTCCGAGCCAATAACTGAGCTCACCAATAATTGTGGCATCGGCGTCATAAACTCCAAACAGTGCAACGATTGCAGCCCCTGATTCTCTGCTCATAGCAAGCGCACTTTTCCTTTACGACTAGATAAAGCACCAGTTGCCCAAAGCGCCCACGCAACCAGCACCGGCTGAAAAAATAAACGCACCAAACGGGCACGGTCGCTATCTAAACCAAAAGCATCTATCCCATTTACATACTGGGAGATATTGCCTGGAAATATCGCCACAAAAAAGGCTGCCACAACCCAGCCCACCCGCACTTGGAACTTAAATAAAAAGATCAACGCCAGCCCCAAAACAATTTCCACCACACCAGATGCCAGCACCACAAAGTCGGCGCTCAGCGGCACCCAATTCGGAACCTGCGCCTGAAATTCCAGACGGCTAGAAGTTAAATGGGTAAAGCCCGCATAAGCCAGAGCAACTCCCAATAGCGTGCGCGCTATTACTTTAGTAACTCTCATTGACCGCGCAGAACTTCGCCGGGTATCTCCTTCTCCCCCACTGCAATTGTGATCGCAGCCTTGGTCCGCGAAGTCGCTACAAAGTTATAGATTCCACCCTCTGCTACTTCGCTAATGCGTGAGAGATAAAAATAGGTCGTGCGCCCCCATGGTTCATAGAACTCTGTGCGCTCGGTAAATTTCATAGTGATCTTCTTGCCCGATGGAGATGTAATCACCAACTGCGGTAGCTGCGAACTCTTAAGTTTATTCTCTGGCCGCTTATCAACTATTAGATACTGAACATCTAACTGATCGCCCTCTAGCAGCGCTGCGCGAAATGCTTTCTTCTGCCCCGCCTTTGAAAACGCTGCACGAATAGCAAATGAGACAGTGCCATCTACCAAAAGTGGCCCCGCACTTGGCGTGGTATCACTATCTAATAGAACTACCGGTTGATGGGCAGAAGCCGGTGCAAGAGAGAACAAAGTCAGCACCAGGGCTGCGGCAATTAACTTCTTCATGTGGCTCCTTAAATTATCTTCACAGCGTGGCCAACTTCGCAACAACTTGCTTAGCCGAAGGATTAGTCATCGCACTTCCATCTGAGAACACCAAGGTCGGCACAGTGCGATTGCCACCATTTACCTTCTCAACAATCTCAGCCGTGCCCTCTACCTCTTCAATATTGATCTCATCAAATGTAACCCCAAGATCAAATAACTGAGATTTCAACCGCTTGCAATAGCCACACCAGGTGGTTGAGTACATGATGAAGGACATGGGTGAATAGTATCTGTCACGCATTCCTTCCGTTAACTCTTAAACATTCTTGAATGGCTAAGGGTCTAGCGCCTATCAAGTAGAAGGCCTAGTCTTGTGAAGGTGTTCATCGGTCTTGCAACCTAAGGAGCGGAAGATGCCTAATAACAAACCATTATCTTTTGGTGGTCACGCACTTGTTTGGGCTGGGGATTGGTCTGAAGCAAGTGCTCGTGGCGCTGCAGCAAGTGCCAAGCGTGCTGGATATGACTACATCGAAATGTTGATGATTGATCCAGACTCGATTGATGTGGCTATGACAAAGGATGTACTGGATGAATATGGTTTATTTGCTACCGCTTCCCTTGGTCTTTCTCCCGCTACCGATGTAAC
>SHVF01000048.1 GCA_009691135.1 Candidatus Planktophila sp. | reverse complement strand
CATTGCGCACTGTTTGTGGCATGCCAACTGCTATTCCGACCGGAGGCTTTGCGCGCAGATCTTGCATCATTGCTAGTAAAAGCGGGCCAGGCACATGGAAAATTTCTCCGGCATCCAGATTTGGTGACATCACAGCATCTGGGCCAGCGCTAGAAAAAGTTGCTTCATCTAAATGGCTTACCGAAGATCCATCTTCGTATTTCTTTGGAGTGTGCAGAAGTGGTTTTACGCCACCATTAGCGGTGATTCCCTGCTGTCCCGACCAAACTAACTTTGAAGTTAACGCCTCACCAAGCTCTAGTGATGGTGAAGGTAGATCAGATAAACGTCGCCCATCACCGGTCTGAACGTAGGCATCGTATGGAGTCGGTTGATCTATCGATCCATAACCAAAGAAATCGTCGTAGCTATCGGTAGATAGAAAACCTAACCCATGTGCCATTTCGTGCAAGATAACTGATTGCAGATCGTATTCAGACTTACTTGGACCAACGCCGGTACCGCGATACCAATTGGCTAATGAATTGACAGTGATAATCATTTCGGGGTTATCGCCATCTAAATCTTTTCCAGCTAGCGCATTTGCTAGCGCGGATGGATACCAAAGACTGGAATCAGGAGCGCCCGGAAAATTTGCAAAGTAACTGCCTGGGCGCGCACTTCCTAAAATACTAAATGAAGAGGAACGCCCCCAGGTGGCATCAATATAGATCGGAACTTTGGATTGGAAATTTGCAGCCCAAACATCTACCGCTGCTTGCACTTGAACTTTAGTCCACTCTGGAAAGTTGTTGTACTTAACAACAATATTTGATTTCTTTTCTAGATATGCGACTTTAGGTTTTGCAGTCTGGTTTGCAGTGGATGCGGGTCCCGCGTAAACGCTTCCCCATTGCGTTGCTGGGCGAACCAGAACTAAGGCATCCGCAGAAGTTGGAGTCAGAAAGCCAAGAAGTAAAGTGGCAAAAAGTGAGGATACTGCGAAGTTTCGCACGAGATATCTAGGATTTTTCCTTGCCATAGCGCCTAACGCTATCAGGGTGCGAGAATGTATCCATGTCACCGAATAGTGCAGATACAGGGATAGCAGGTGCAATTGCGCGCATGAAATCGGAGCGCCCAATTGTTCTTAATTTCTCATCAATTGGCGCTCGACCTGAACCAACCCTTGATGAAGCTAGGGCTGAACTTGCAGACTCAATCGGACAGATCACCCACATGATTTTCTCAAAGAAGTATGGCCCCCTAGTCGGTAGCGTTTCTAAAACAACTGTGGAAACTTTATTGAAGAACGCAGAAGAAAATTTATATCGCGCTAAAGGTGATGTCACCTTGGTAATTCAAGAATTAGTAGACCGGGCATTCACATCAAAGAAGGCAAAGAGCCCAAAGGCAAAGTGAAAAACTTAATTACGGTTTATTCACGCCATGGGTGTCATCTCTGCGAAGTCGCAGAAGCAACTCTTGAGAAGATAAAAGTTGAATTAAATTTTGAGTTAGAAATTAAATTTATCGATAACGACGCTGAATTAGAGAAACTTTATGGACACGAAGTACCTGTCATCCATATAGATGGAGAACATCACGATTTCTATAAAGTTGATCCAGAAAGATTTAGATCTTGCCTTGAAAAACATCGTCAGCATCAATAATTCGATATGAATAACCTTGCTCTGCCAGGAAGCGTTGGCGATTTTGCGCAAAATCTTGGTCAATAGTGTCACGTGAGACCACTGAATAAAACTTTGCACCGCGTCCATCAACCTTAGGGCGCACGATTCGACCAAGTCTTTGCGCTTCTTCTTGGCGTGAACCAAATGCTCCTGATACCTGAATTGCAATTGTGGCTTCCGGTAAATCAATCGAGAAGTTAGCAACTTTTGAGACAACTAGGCAGGTTATTTCACCAGCACGGAAAGCGGCGAATAACTTTTCACGCTCTTTTATAGGAGTTTCACCTTTGATTATTGGCACGCCCAGGGTTTCAGAGAGATCATCTAATTGATCAATATATTGGCCGATCACCAAAATTTGTTCACCAGCATGCAATCCAACTAACTCTTCGACTACATCGCGTTTGGTGCGGGTAGTTGCGCATTTACGGTAACGCTCTTCTGGTTCAGCAGTTGCATATTCCAGCCGTTCGTCGTGCGTTAAATTAACCCTTACTTCAATACATTCAGCGGGTGCGATATATCCCTGAGCTTCAATTTCCTTCCAGGGAACATCAAAACGCTTTGGTCCGATGAGTGAGAAAACTTCGCCTTCCATGCCATCTTCGCGCACCAAGGTCGCAGTAAGGCCCAAGCGGCGGCGTGATTGGATATCTGCAGTGAAGCGGAAAATTGGTGCAGGCAACAAGTGCACTTCGTCATAAATTATTAGCCCCCAGTCATGGGTGTCGAAAAGATCAAGGTGGGAATAAACACCGTTCTTCTTCTTAGTCATAACTTGGTAGGTCGCAATTGTTACGGGGCGAATCTCTTTCTTCGCACCCGAATATTCGCCAATCTCATCTTCATTTAAAGTGGTGCGATGCAATAATTCTTCTCGCCACTGACGTGCAGCGATCGTGTTGGTAACCAAAATTAAAGTTGTAGCTTTAACATGTGCCATTGCAGCGGCGCCAACAATTGTTTTTCCAGCACCGCAAGGCAGAACAACCACGCCAGAACCACCGTGCCAGAAGCCTTCTGCCGCTAACTCCTGATACGGACGAATTTTCCAGTCATTTTGTTTTAAAGAAATCTCATGTGCTTGGCCATCTACGTAACCTGCGAAATCTTCAGCGGGCCAACCAAGGCGCAAGAGCGATTGCTTTATTGAACCTCGTTGACTGGGATGAACAGCGATAGTTTCAGGATCGATTCGAACACCCAGTAGGGGAGCAATTTTCTTTGCGCGAATAACCTCTTCTAGAACGCCAACATCGGTTGTAACCAAGATAAGTCCATGGATCGGGTCTGCTTCTAAACGTAAACGTCCATAGCGCGACATAGTTTCTGCAACATCGACTAATAATGAATGTGGAACGGCATATCTTGAATATTTAATTAAAGTATCGATGACTAACTCGGCGTCATGGCCGGCAGCGCGCGCGTTCCAGAGCCCCAAATTTGTTAAGCGATAAGTGTGAATATGTTCAGGTGAGCGCTCAAGTTCAGCAAAAGGCGCAATGGCACGGCGACATTCAGTGGAGAGCGGGTGATCAATATCTAGTAATAGAGTTTTATCGCTCTGGACGATTAGTGGACCTTCGCTCATTTAAGCAGATCCTTTATAAAGGCGTGCAAAAGCGCACTTCGTTCTTCAACAGATTTCAGACTCAACCATTCAGTTAGTGCATGCGCTCCGCCACCAATTGCACCTAAACCATCTAAAACTTGAGCACCCGCTGCAGCTGCAAAGTTTCCATCGCTGGCACCGCCTACTTCAGCACAGCCCAGCGGTGGCATACCGATTTCTTTAGCAACTCTTTCAATACGTTCATACAATTCTTTGGTCGATGATGGCTCAAGTGGTGGTCGATTAAGACCTCCCGTAATTTCCAAGCGCGCACTAGAAATAGTTGGCTTAATTGATTTAATTGCTAAATCTATTCTTTCGAGTTCGGATTGCGCAAATGATCGAGCATCAATTTCTAGCACTGCTAAATCTGGAACAGTATTGGCGCTATTTCCTGATTTTAATAAAGTCGGAACGACCGTGGTTCCATGCTGAGTATTTTCTAGCACCGAAAGTTGCAAAATAATGTGAGCAATTTCAACAGTGGCGTTTACGCCTTTTTCAGGTTCTAGCCCAGCATGTGCGGCCAAACCGTGCACATTAATTTTGTACATTGCGGTGCCTTTACGCCCGGTCTTAACTTTGCCGCCAAGGGAAGCCTCAAGAACAAGGACTGCTTTGGCTTTGGCGGAGAGATCCATAATTAATTTGCGCGATGCGAATGAACCAATTTCCTCATCTGTTGTTGCAATTAGCGCCACACGATCTGCAGCGCCAGCAATATCTTTAAGTGCAAAGAGCGCCTGCACGAAGCCAGCCTTCATATCAAAGACGCCTGGGCCACGGACTACATCACCGTTGACTTCCCAAAGCGGAGAATAAGAACCAAGTGGCCAAACTGTGTCGAGATGAGCCAACAATAATATTTCAGGTGAATTTGCGCCCCACCAAAAAACCGGACGGCCTTCAACTTCTTTTATTTGAGCCGGAGTCCCAAGTACGCGAGTTGCGATATCACTTGCTAGTTGCACCACGTTCTGGCAGGCAGCTAAATCTTCGCTAGGTGATTCACATCTAACTAACGCTTCAATCGCAGCCAACATGGGATCAAGTCTGCCGTATTTCGCCTCATTCGTGCTCGTCATATTGCTGCCACCCCTGTAATTCGCGCAATTCTAAAGGTTTGTACCTCACCAGTTGCGTGATCTCGGGCGATTAGCGAACCGGCTGAGAGTTTTAAAGGATCGATGATGCGATGTGAAACAAGGCCATTGTTATCGGCATATCCAATTGACAGAGAAGTTGCTGGTTGATTTTGCAGATAGTCGGCTAAAATATCGAGCGTTTCATTTGCAGTTGTGCGCGGGAGCGAACCAAGAGCGCTAGCGGCAATATTGCGCAGAGTACTTTGGCGATGGCTTGATTTCTCACCAGTGCGCAGCGCGCGCAGCGCAGCCGTAAGTTGTAAATCATCTGGTCTATCGAAATCACCGATGATTCGAGGCGGGCGGGCTTTGGATTTTGCCCGCTGAATGCGTGGGCCGCTAAGTAAAGAACCTTGCGAATCCTCGCCAGCCGGCAAGTAACCGAAACTGCGCAGAATATTCATGGCGTCAGTGGCATCATGTTGGCAAATTAAAACCTCAGGTGCGATCTGGCGCAGCTGCAAAATATCTAAACGTTTATCGCTAATGATTTGTGCAATAAGCGCGGAATCTTCACATCGAATAAATGATGAGGTATTACCAACTCGTAGTTTTCCGTGTTTCTTTGCAACATCTACAATTAAATATTCCAACGGTTGTGGCATCGGTGTCTTGGAGGTTTTCTTTAGGAATGCTTTTATTTCATCACCAGTGCGACCATGATCTAGGCCACGGCGAATTGTGGCCTCGCTGAAACGATAAACAGTTGCACCACCGCGGCTTTCAACATCAGCCAAGATTGCTAACTCTTGGGCAACTTCATGTTCTAGCGGACCAGGTGCAATTGCTGTGTGATCACTCTGAATAAGTATGTGATCAACCGGCTTTGGAAGATCATCATTTATTTCGTCTAATTCAGCGCCTTGCAATAAGCCAACTCCATATTTAGAGATGGCACCTTGCCCAGTAATCCCAAGCCATTCCGCTTCACGCAAAGTCCATTGCACGTAATCATTTTGAATCCCACCACTGCGCTTGGCGGGCATATGCCAATTTGCTAGCGCGGAGAGTGGCTGAAAGTCTGGTGCTATCTCGGGATTTTCTTGCAATAAACGCAAAGTTAATTTTCTAATGGAAGATGCCGCAACGCGATCAAGTTCGGGGCCAAGTGGTGCCACATTTTTCGATTCTTCTTTTCCAACCAAACCACTTACTCGTGAAGTAATTAACCATTGCGAGACAAGAGATTCCCAACGAACTGACGGTTGTTGCGTGAGCCAAATATCAAACTGGCTTGATGGAAGAATTCGATCATCGGCATCAATAGATAAGAGACCTGCTAAATAAGCTAATTCAGCTACAAAGGCCGCGCAATTTGCGTCAACACCTAGATGGGCAGAAATGATTTTTAGGTCGCGCACGCCAAGACCACCAGAGCGCAGCGCATCTGCTGGTTCTTGTGCCCAGAAATTTAGGATTTCTTCAGTCCAGCGCAAGAAAGTTGAAACATTGGCAATTGCCGCTAACTGAATACTTTGTGCATCGCGCTTGTCACCTGAAATCTTGGGCTGTTGTATTACCAAATCTTTATGAACTTTTCCACCGCGCAAATAAATGGCAACCTCACGCGGCATAAGAACGGTGTGAGAATTAGCAACAATCACAAAATCATTTTCAAGCAACCAAGCAACACCTGCACCAGGTTTCTTAATATCTGCCACAGTTCCGCGAGGCGGACCCCAAACCATCGCATCCAAAGCTTTCTTTGCTTGCGCCGGGGCGTCATCTAATTTTTTAAGTGAAAGTTTTGCGAGTGACTGTGGACCAAGGCCCGCAATTTCATTACCTAGAACTTCGCGAAGTGTTGTGGGGATGTATAAACCATCTCTTCCTGAATAAACCAAGCCACGTTCAATCAGCCCAGGAAGTACAAATAGCGCCGCCTTATCGGTTAGCGCTGCAATCTGCTTTTCGTTGAATGGTTCGGCGGCAACGGCGCATGCTTCGAGAACTTGGTATTGCCAAGCATTTAGCGAATCGATTGCCCGGGCCAAACTCGGTGCAGATGTTGCGCGCACTGCAAGGGATGCAATATCTGGTGGAACAGGGGTTACCAGATCAGGGCGATGCGTAAATAGCGAAATTAGGGCAGCGTCATCCAAGGTACGTAAGTAATCTGCAAAGGAGCGCGTTTCCATAACTTGCCTACATTACTGGCAAGTGAGGTCGTTGCGCTAATTGGATATGAAGTCAGCGAGATTTGCGGCGCGGAGTAAGCCGTGTGCCAAGCCATGCTACGCGCGAGACCATTGGACCGAGTAAACGATTTAGGAAGCGCATTCTGCGGAAATCATTGATCGGCCATTTTTCCTTGAGTGCGCGAATACGCAAGATGGCATCAGGATTAATCACTGATGGATTTCCAACAGTTAGTAGTAGCGGCAAATCATTGTGGCTATCTGAATAACCGAAACATGCTTCTAGATCGAAACCACGTTCGCGCGCCAATTCCTTAATTGCTGTTGCCTTCTCGCGACCATGTAATAAAGGCCCATTCATTTCACCGGTATAGAAACCATCTTTGATTGCAGCTTTGCTGCCGAGCGCTCCGCTAAATCCCAAACGTTCGGCGATTAGCGTCGCCATATCTTCAGGCGCTGCAGTTACCAGCCAAACCTCAACGCCATCATTTAAATGACGTTGTGCAATTTCAATCGTGCCTTCCCAGAGCGCAGGTGAAACATATTCATCATAAATTTCCTGGGCAACGGCCTTAATTTCGGTGACATTGTGGCCACCAATAAATTCTTGGGCTGATTTTTGAAAGCGATTGATCTCACCTTGCTTTTCAGTCCCTGTTAAGCGAAATCTCAGATTGGCCAATACGAATCTAGAAATATCGGCTTTAGTGAAAAATCCACGCTGGTACATGCCGCGTCCCAGAAAATAGATGGTCGAGCCACGCACCAGAGTGTTATCAACGTCGAAAAAAGCTGCACGTTGCTGCGTGAGTGACATGGGCACAACCTTAGCGATTAACTCAGATATTGCTGGGCCATCGGACGCTTTATGCTTAGTGCTATGAGTTCAACAGTCCACGTAGCACGTCATGGTGAAGTAGAAAATCCGCAGAAAATTCTCTATGGCCGCCAACCCGGCTGGCGTCTATCAACGCGTGGCCAACAAATGGCTGAAGTTTTAGGTGAGTGGTCTAAGAGCATTGATTTAGGTGCGCTGCACGTTTCGCCTTTGCAACGTGCGCAAGAGACTGCGGCGCCAATTGCAAGGGCTCACGGAATTGAAATAACAACTGATGAACGTTTAATCGAGGCCGAAA
>SHVF01000047.1 GCA_009691135.1 Candidatus Planktophila sp. | reverse complement strand
GTATTAAATCAAATTGGATACAAGGCAACGTTAAAGCCAATTTCTTCAAATATCCAATTTACCTACATCCAAAATACAAATAACAAGGTTCAAATCTCGATATCCCAGTGGTATCAAGATTTCCCTGCTGCGATGGACTTCTCATATATCTTGCTTGGTTGTGAATCATTTACACCAGGTTCAGATTCCTCAATCAACATGGCTGGTTACTGCAATAAGGATATAAATAAGCGCATGATCGCTGCCATGGACTTAGCTGTAACCGATGAGGCTGCTGCTAACAAAGAGTGGGGCGTAATTGATAAGGACATAATGGATGAAGCTCCTGTAGCTGTTGCCTTTACACCAAAGCAAGTTGACTTCTTGTCAAAGCGTGTAAAGAACTACAACTTCTCGAAGCAGTTCTACATGTTGGTAAGCCAGCTACAGGTTAAATAACCAGTCGCTCGCTAATTAACAAGAAGAAAAAGTAAGCAAGTCCTAGGTAGAGTGGGCGTATGACTGATCGTGAGCCAGCAGTGCAAGTTCTTTCCGAAAGTCCCGGAAGAATTGCACGAGAAACGCTGGCTCACGATCGTCGTACTTGGATAGCCTCAGCGCTACTTTTATTTATAGTTGTCTTAACTTTGTCGGCGCCTCTATATGCCACCTATATTTCAAAGACCGATCCCTTCGTCTCCTCAATTAATGGAACGACTGTCATTGATGGGCAAGAGGTGTCAGTTCTCCAGCAATCAACGGAAGGTCTGAGAATTGGTGTCAATCCCATCGGACCAACCTGGCGCATCGGCTCCTACGCACTTGGTGCCGATAATCAAGGCCGCGATGTTGCTGCCAGACTTCTATACGGTGGCACCAATACCTTACTCATTGGTTTTACGGCAGGTTTTCTAACGATAACGATCGGCACTTTGTTAGGAGTCATCGCCGGGTACTCAGGTAAATTTGTTGACTCATTTATCTCTCGTATTTTAGATGTCATCTGGGCATTTCCGGTCTATCTACTCTCTATCTCGCTCTCGGTGGTTTTATTAACGAGTGGTTTCATATGGGGACCAATTTCACTCGAAGCAGGTTCGCTCTATCTTCCAATATTTATTATTGGACTTGTCTATGTGCCCTATGTTGCACGCCCAATTCGTGGACAGGTAATTGCACTACGCGAGCGCGAATTTGTTAAGGCTGCTATCGGAAGTGGCGCTAAAAATAGTCAAATTATCTTCCGTGAAATTCTGCCTAATGTTATTCCGAGCGTTATCGTTTTTATTCCAATGATGGTCGCCCTTGCCATGTTGACTGAATCTGCACTCTCTTTCCTTTCTATCGGCGTTCAACCACCTGATGCATCTTGGGGAACAATCATTAAGGATGGACTCGGCTTGCTCTACACCCGCCCACTTGTTGCACTTTTGCCGGGTTTACTAATAGTAATTACGGCAGTCTCACTAAATTTACTTGGTGATGCAGTTCGCGATGCGCTAGATCCAAAGGCCCGTATGCGAGGTGCTGTGTGATTGCCTTTATCGCAAAGCGCTTTAGCGCAGCCATCTTTGTATTAACCTCAATTAGCATTCTCGTTTTTCTCATCTTCTTTGCAACACCTGGCGTCGATCCGGCTGCTCGAATCGCTGGCCGCAACGCTAGCCAAGAGACGCTTGCTCAAGTGCGCGCTACCTTTGATTTAGATAAACCACTCCCCGAGCGTTATCTCTCAATGATGGATCACCTCTTTATTCAGCGCGATCTAACTTCGTATGTAAATCGTGGTGAAGAAGTTTGGCCGCAACTTATTCAGGCGGTCCCGGCGACCCTCTCACTAGTCATTGGCGCTTCAATTATCTGGCTTCTGCTAGGAATCGGACTTGGCGTAACCGCTGCGGGAATGCGTAAATCTTGGATAGATCCAGCGATCGGCGTTGTCGGAATTATTGGCGTCTCGCTGCCAGTTTATTGGCTGGGCGAAGTTGTAAATCTAATAACGCAAGGAAGACTTCATGACACCGCTTTCCGCTGGGTCCCCCCGTTAGGTTATGTACCTCTAACGGAAAATCCAGGTCAATGGTTTCTCTCACTTCTTTTTCCTTGGCTTACGCTCTCACTTTTATATGCGGGTATATATATCCGAGTTATCCGCGGTGAGATTGTTGGCTTGATGCAGGAGGATTTTGTTAAGACCGAGCGCGCAAAAGGTGCGAGTGAAAAACGGATTCTTTTAAAACACTCCAGCCGAATGAGCCTTATTACCGTGGTCTCACTCTTTGGCCTTGATTTTGGTGCACTCGTCGGCGGATCAGCTCTGCTTACAGAAGTTGTATTTGGAATCCAGGGCGTTGGGCGATTGACCTTTACCGCGCTGCAAAATTTTGATCTCCCGCTAATTATGGCAACCGTTATGTATGCCGCCTTCTTTATCGTTATTGCAAATGCCATTGTTGATGTTCTCTATGCCTGGCTAGATCCACGGGTGCGCCGTGGCTAAATTACTTGAAGTAAAAGATTTAAACGTCACCTTCCGTACTCGCAAAGGCTTGGTACGCGCGGTTAACAATCTCTCTTTCTCAATTGACGCGGGTGAGGTACTTGGAATCGTTGGTGAATCTGGTTCAGGCAAGAGCGTTTCGATGGGCGCTGTTATGGGGCTCATCAAAGATGACAACGCCGAAATTACCGGTGAAGTCTTATTTCAAGGTGAAGATTTATTAAAGAAGAGTGATCCTGAACTTCGCGCGGTTCGGGGTAAAGATATTGCGATGATCTTTCAAGATCCCATGACGGCCCTTACCCCGGTTTATACAGTTGGTTGGCACATCCGTGAACAGTTGCAACTACATAGCTCGATCTCAAAGCAGGCAGCGCGGGCGCGCGCGATTGAACTTCTTGATGAAGTTGGCATCCCAGATCCAGCAAAGAGAGTTGATCAATATCCACATGAATACTCTGGTGGAATGCGCCAGCGCGCCATTATTGCGATGGCGCTATCACTAAATCCAGCACTTCTGATTGCAGATGAACCGACAACTGCGCTAGATGTAACTATCCAAGCGCAGATCCTTGATCTACTTGAGCGCCTTCGCAAGACTCATAACTCCTCAATTATCGTAATCACTCACGATATGGGTGTTGTCTCTGAAATTGCTTCACAGGTATTGGTTATGTATGCCGGTCGCGCAGTTGAGCGTTCGAGTAAAGATTCACTCTTTAAATCTCCGCAGCATCCTTATACAAAAGGTCTAATGAACTCAGTTCCGCGCATCGACCGTGCGCGTACGTCGCGACTAGAAACAATTTCTGGTCAACCAGCATCGCTTTTAAATCTTCCAGTCGGCTGTGCATTTCAAGCACGTTGCCCGCAGGTAAAGCCAGATTGCTCTAGCGTCCCACCTTTCATTGCAGATAGCCAAGGTTTTGGTGCAGCGTGCATTCTGCTAGAAGAAGGCGTCCATTAAATGTCAGAGCTACTTCAGATAAAAAACCTCTCTAAAATTTATAAGACTACAGGTGGTTCTCTTTCTGTGCGAAAGAGCTCAGTCTCGGCTCTGGAAGGCGTTTCGTTTTCAGTTTCACAAGGCCAAACTTTAGGAATTGTTGGTGAATCAGGATGTGGAAAATCAACGCTAGGTCGAGTGATTTCAAGGCTTGATACACCCTCTGCTGGTGAGATTATTTTTAAAGGTGAAAATATTGCCGGTAAATCACTATCGGCGATGCGTCCACTGCGTAAATCGATTCAGTTTATTTTTCAAGATCCTTATGCATCCCTAAATCCACGTCGCCAGATTGGCGCAATAGTTGAAGAGCCGCTGCGCATCAATGGTGTCTCCAAAGAAGAGCGCAGATCGCAAGCACAGGCTTTGTTAGAGCGAGTTGGGCTAGATAAAGGTGCTTACGAAAAGTATCCGCATGAGTTTTCAGGTGGTCAACGCCAGCGCGTGGTTATAGCCCGTGCCCTTACTCTTAAACCAGAGTTGATCATTGCAGATGAGCCAGTAAGCGCACTTGATGTCTCGATTCAAGCGCAGGTCTTAAACCTCTTCAAAGAATTACAAGAAGAACTTGGCTTAACCTACATATTTATCGCCCACGACCTTGGCGTAGTTCGCCATATTTCAGATCGCATCGCGGTGATGTATTTAGGACGCATTGTTGAGATCGGTAGCGTCGAAGAGATTTACTCTGACCCTAAGCACCCATATACCAAAGCACTTTTGTCAGCTAACCCACGTATCGGTGAAAACGGTGCAAGTAGCCGTCAAATTCTTGTCGGAGATATTCCATCGCCACTTAACCGCCCTAGTGGGTGCTCATTTCATACCCGCTGTCCTATCGCAAAGCCGGAATGCGCAATCAACAGCCCAGCACTTCGTGATATTCGTGGCGTGGATGTGGCCTGCGATTTAATCTCTTAAAAGTTAATGGTTAAAGCTTAAAAGGACGCGGACAAGCAGCAATCTTTGGAACTCGCAATTTGGCAATTACTGTTCCTGTGCTGGGATGAACGTTCTGTGCAATGCCCAGATCGCAAGCAACAGATAGAAAGATAAAAGCATCTTCAATCGTAAATCCCCAATGGTCTACCAATAATCCGGCTGCTTGTTCACAGGCAATCCGCATCGCCGCTTCGATATCTTGTACTGCAACCCCATGTGTAATCCAGCAGCCATCTAATTCGGTTACGGGATAATCTGTCGTAATTGCTTTGATAACTTCAACTTTTATTAAGACATCTCCGCCTATCTCAACACCGGTACCGGAAATTTCACCATCGCCCATGGCTGCATGCATATCGCCAATGCCAAGTAGCGCACCTGAATGTTTGACGGGCAGGTAAATTGTTGAACCAACTTTATTCATGTTGTTATCTAAGTTTCCACCATGCTTACCTGCTGGCATAGTGGCTATTTCTCCAGATTCAGGTGCAACACCGATTACACCCAACATGGGCGCTGCTGGAAATGAAACGTGTTCGTTCATCGTTACAACGCCATCGACTACTTCAAAGAATCTGCCGTATGGACCTTTTAAAAGGTGAGAGAGCTGGCCTTCTCCTTCAAAGCAGCGCGCAACACCACGTTCTTGGGTAATGATTTCCAAAATGGTAACTGCCAAAGTATCGCCTGGTTCGGCGCTCTTTATATAGATCGGTCCGGTGGCTGGGTTTACTTTGGAGTCATCAATATCTTTTGTGAGATCGGCATCAACGATGACTTGCCCGGCAAAGCAATCCCAGGTTTGGAGATGGATTAACTCACCTGGTTCAACGGTAAGCACCGGCTGATGGGTACTAGCAAAACTATAGGTGTGATGATCGCGCGAGAGGTAATGATTGGCTTTCTTAAATGACTCTGGCAACATGTGAGAAAGATAGCGAGTTCTAGGACTTTAATCACTATGCAACCGCCACATATTGATGCACAATTACGGCATTCATTTCAGAGGCTAAATTTTCAACGCTTTAATCTAAATAGGAGGAAAAGTGAAGTATCAGGCAGATCATCACATCACCAAAGACCAACATGTCTGGGCGTTTGCCGCAGATATGCAACCAGTGCTTCGCGTTAAAGCTGGTGCGACTATTCATCTTGAAACTTGGGATTGCTTTACCGGACAAGTTCAGAGCGAAGCAGATACAGTTGAAAAACTTGATTTAAATCGCGTTAACAGCGCAACTGGTCCAATATTTGTAGAAGGTGCGATGCCTGGTGATTCACTTGCAGTCACTCTAAAAACAATTGATCCAGGACCACAAGGTGCTGGCATGGTGATCCCTGAATGGGGACAGTTGATTCACAAATCAAAATCACCAGTAACCAGAATTTTTAAAGTAAGCGATGGCATCGTGACCATGAACGATAAGGTTTCGTTCCCAGCAGTTCCAATGCTTGGAGTAATTGGCGTTGCACCTGAATCTGGTGCAATCGCAACCTTTGAAGCAGGCCGTCACGGTGGAAATATGGATGATCACTTCCACCGCAAAGGTGCAACGCTTTATATGCCAGTTTTTCAAGAAGGCGCACTGCTTGCTATTGGTGACATGCATGCATCAATGGGTGATGGAGAAATCTCCGGTACCGGTGTTGAAATCGGTGGAGATGTTGTGATTTCAGTAGATGTTATAAAAGGTGTAGCAGGTGGCTGGCCAGTAACTGAAGATGCCGACTCGTTCTATACCCACGGAACAACTCCTGGCGACTTAGATGCTGCGATGACTATCGCCTGCGAAGAGGCAGCAAAGATTCTCGTCGATCAATGGGGATTTACTATCGAAGATGCCTTCATCTTCCTCTCTGTCCAAGCAGATCTCGGTGTAGCACAGGCTTGCCATCCATCTCCTGGCACCAAGATCGCGCGCGTGCGCGTTCCAAAGTTAAAATCCAATCCCCGACCATTTAAGGTGCTGCTATGAGTGAAATGATGAAGTGGGAGCATGGCAACACTTGGTATCGCGTAGTTGGCGATCTCAAGAACGGTAAGACACCGTTAATGGTTTTACACGGTGGACCTGGCGCCGGCCATAACTACTGCATCCCAATCGCTGAGTTAATCGCGCAAACTGGACGCGCCTGCATTCTCTACGATCAAATCGGTTGCGGTAATTCAACGCACTTGCCAGAGGCGCCAAAGGAATTCTGGACGCCAGAGTTATTCATGCAAGAGCTCGTACTCTTAACCGAGCATCTAGGTATCGCAGATCACTATGCAATCATCGGTCAATCTTGGGGCGGTATGTTGGGAATGCAATTTGCAATCACACGTCCGGCTGGTCTTACATCTTTAATCGTTGCAGACTCCCCCGCAAGCATGGACGTCTGGGTCTCTGAAGCAAATAAGTTGCGCGATCTACTTCCACCGGATGTTCAAGCAACGCTACTTAAACATGAAGCAGATGGCACAACTGATAATCCAGCATATGAAGCAGCCGTAACTGTTTTCTATGATCGCCATCTCTGTCGCATCCCACAACCACAATGCATGATTGACAGTTTTGCTCAATTAGCGGCTGAACCAACTGTTTATCACACGATGAATGGCCCAAGTGAATTCCATGTTATCGGCTCTCTAAAGACATGGGACATCCGAGCTGATCTAGCAAAAATCAATGTGCCAACACTTCTAGTTTCGGGACAATTTGATGAGGCGACTCCAGCAATGGTTAGCGAGATTCATTCATTGATTCCAGGATCAACTTGGGAACTCTTTCCCGAGTCATCTCACACACCGCATCTCGAAGAGCCAGCGCGCTTTAAGCGAATCATTGGTGATTGGCTAGATAGCCACGCTTAAGGTTTTATTTTTTGCGTGCCCGATAACTTTTCCAAGCACCGGTCGACCAGAGCGCCCAAATAACTAAGAGCGGTTGAAAGAGCAGGCGAATTGCGCGGGCTCGATCGCTGTCCAGGCCGAAAGCATCGATGTGGTTTACATATTGCGAAATATTTCCCCAGAAGATAGCCGTGAAGAAAAGAGCTACTAGCCAACCGACCTGGGTGCGGTATTTCCAAAGCAGAGCAAGAGATAAGCCCAGTGCGATTTCGACAATGCCAGATGCGATGACAACGAAGTCGGCATAATCTTTAAGCAAGGTTGGAACTTGTGCCCGAAATTCCAAACGGTTTGTAGTCAAATGGCCGATACCGGCATAGGCAAGGGCAGCGCCTAAGAGAAGTTGTGTGGCATTTTTTAGATAGCGCATAAGTTAATTACAACGTTGATTGGTTAAGACTCGAAGTCTCCACCTCGTCCGGTGATTTTCTGTTTCTTTTTAGCGGGGAGTTCGTATGCAATCAATATGGCCGAAAGAACCACAATGAAAGATGCCAGAATCAGAAATTTATTCAACGATTTAGCCCAGTACTGCCCATACA
>SHVF01000046.1 GCA_009691135.1 Candidatus Planktophila sp. | reverse complement strand
GGCTTTACCGCCATCATACGCAGTCAGCACAAATGGTTTTCCATCTGGCAAAATTGCAAATGAATTTTCAAAGTGTGCACCACGCGATTTATCAGTAGTTACCACAGTCCAATCATCTGATAACACTTTAGTTTTATCGGTACCGCGGGTAATCATAGGTTCGATAGCTAACGCCATTCCAATAATAATTTCTGGACCATTCCCAGCTTTACCAAAATTTAAAATATGCGGTTCTTGATGCATTTCACTGCCAATGCCATGGCCACCGTATTCGCGCAAAATTCCGTATTTTCCTTGGGAAATAATGTATTGCTCAATTGCAAAACTCATATCAGTTAACTTGCCGCCACATTTTCCAGCCGCAATACCGTGCCACATCGAAGCTTCGCAAACATCCAACATTTCTTGATCAGCGGGATCAATTGGATCTACAACTACCGAGAATGCGGCGTCGCCGTGCCAACCTTCAATAATTGCACCGCAATCAATTGAAACCACATCACCTGGCATGATCATGCGATCGCTAGGAATGCCATGCACAATTTCTTCATTGATTGAAGTACAAATAGTTCCAGAAAACCCGTGATAACCCTTGAAATTAGATTTGCCACCACCGCGGCGGATATTAGCTTCCGCAATTGCATCTAGTGCGCTCGTAGTAATTCCAGGTTTTATATTTTCTTTTACTAAATCTAAAGTCTCTCTAACTAATAGACCAGCCTTGCGCATTGACTCAAGTTGCGCCAAATTCTTGATTTGGATAGCCATTTAATTGCCGTTAGTAAGGGTTGCGATAGCTCGCTTTGAAATATCGGAAACTTCACCTAGAGCCGAAATGCTTTTTAATAAACCAGTTTTTTGATAGAAATCAATAATTGGCGCAGTTTGTTCCGCATATACATCAAGGCGGTGCTTGATAACTTCGGCTTTATCATCTTCGCGTTGGTACAACTCACCATCGCATGATTCACATTTTTTAGCGGTATCTGAATAAATTTTGCCACAATCCCGGCAGGTACGACGACTTGATAAACGTTTAATGATCGCTTCATTCTCAATTTTCAATTCAAGTACGACATCAAGTGGCGTATTGGCAGCGGTTAAAGCGTTATTTAGGAATTCTGCTTGGCCAACATTTCGTGGATAACCATCGAGAAGGAAACCATTTCCAACATCGCCGTGGGTAAAGCGATCGCGGACCATCTCGTTAGTAACGGAATCGGGAACTAGGTTGCCGTTATCCATAAAAGATTTAGCTTGAATTCCTAGCGGTGTGCCATTTTTTAAATTCAATCGGAAAATGTCACCAGTAGATATATGTGGAATCGCAAAGTGCGAAGCGAGGTGAACTGCTTGCGTTCCTTTGCCAGCGCCTGGTGGTCCAACCAGGATTAATCGCATTAGCGCAAGAACCCCTCATATGAGCGTTGTTGTAATTGGCTCTCGATCTGCTTCGCGGTATCTAAACCAACACCAACAACGATCAAGATTGCAGTTCCACCGAATGGGAAATTCTGGGAAGCGCCAAAAAGCACTAACGCAATAATCGGAATTACCGCTACAAACGCTAAGTAAAGCGATCCTGGAGCAGTAATGCGAGAGAGTACATATTGCAGATATTCCGAAGTTGGTCGACCGGCGCGAATGCCTGGTACGAAACCGCCGTACTTCTTCATATTCTCGGCAACTTCATCTGGGTTGAATGTGATCGCAACATAGAAGTATGTGAAGAAAATAATTAATAACGCATATGTAGCGATATAAACTGGGTGATCACCTTTAACAAAGTTACGGGAAATCCAAATTGCCCAACCCGATGTGCTATTTGTGAAGTTCACAATCAGCGATGGGATATATAGCAAAGAAGAAGCAAAAATAACTGGGATTACGCCGGCTTGGTTCACTTTGATTGGAATATAAGTGCTGGTGCCG
The DNA here is from genome assembly GCA_009691135.1 of Candidatus Planktophila sp. Lineage (GTDB taxonomy): Bacteria > Actinomycetota > Actinomycetes > Nanopelagicales > Nanopelagicaceae > Planktophila. The sequence goes on along the minus strand of SHVF01000046.1, from coordinate 6,057 downwards.
CCATATGATTTGCGGCCAATTTGGCGCTTCGCATATTGCACTGGGATTCGACGTTGAGCCTGTTCGACATAAACAACCATCGCAACAATTAATACACCAACAGCCATCACGAATAGAAACGCCGGCCAGCCTTTAGCAAGTTTGATGCCCCAAAGTTGTCCTGGGAATCCAGCAGCAATCGAAGTAAAGATTAGAATTGACATACCGTTACCAATACCGCGATCAGTAATTAATTCGCCGAGCCACATAATTACTGCAGTACCAGCGGTCATTACGAAGATCATCGTGATGATTCGTTGCCATGATGTATCCGGAATAATCGCTTCAGCACAACCGCTGATTAATCGACCTGGAGTACGAGCGACTGCAATTAAGCCAGTTGATTGTAATACCGCTAAGCCGATTGTTAGATACCGGGTGTACTGGGTCAGCTTTGCAGTTCCAGATTGGCCTTCTTTTTTCAACGCTTCAAATCGTGGAATTACTACAGTTAATAACTGCACGATAATTGAAGAGGTGATGTAAGGCATGATGCCAAGTGCAAAAACGCTTAATTGTAAAAGTGCGCCGCCGCTAAACAAATTGATAAGCCCAAAAAGTCCACCCGTATCAACCTGTTTCAAACAGCGCTGTACCGCGGTATATGAAACTCCTGGGGTAGGAACGATGGAGCCAAACCGAAATAGCGCCATGATCGACATTGTGAAGAAAATCTTCCGACGTAGATCTGGTGTCTTAAAGGCTTTACCAAATGCTTGCAGCATTGTTTAGAGTTCCTTAATACTTCCGCCGGCAGCCGAGACTTTATCTTTAGCCGAAGCTGAGAATTTATGGACAGTGATATCAACTTTGACCGAGATATCGCCATTTCCAAGTACTTTGACTGGAAGTCCTTTACGCGCTGCGCCAGCTTTAACGAGATCAGCTACTGAAACGTTGCCACCCTTAGGGAATAACGCATTAATAGTTGCGACGTTAACTGCTTGGTATTCCACGCGTTCTGGGTTTTTAAAACCACGAAGTTTAGGAAGGTGTTGTACCAATGGCATCTGTCCGCCTTCGAAACCAATTCGAACTGTGTTTCGAGCGCGCGTACCTTTACCACCACGGCCAGCAGTTTTACCTTTTGAGGCTTCACCGCGACCTTTACGAGTCCTTGCCTTCTTAGCACCAGGTGCTGGACGAAGATGATGAACTTTTAACACCATAATTATTCGACCTCCTCAACTTTAATGAGATGGCGAACTGCGAAGACCATGCCGCGAATTTCTGGGCGATCTTCTTTCACCACTACATCACCAATACGCTTCAAACCAAGCGAACGAAGTGTGTCGCGTTGTTCTGGTGCGTAACCAACTTTTGAACGAACTTGAGTGACTTTAAGTCTTGGCATTATCTTCCTCCACCAGTTGACTTGAAATTGGATTCGGAAACTAGAGCGGATGCGCGTGCAAGTGCTGCAGGTGCAACGTGTTCTAGTGGTAGTCCGCGACGAGCTGCGATTGCAGTTGGATGTTCCAACATCTTTAGCGCTGCTGTAGTTGCGTGAACCATGTTGATTGGATTATTAGATCCAAGAGATTTCGAAAGTACATCTGAGATTCCAGCGCACTCCAAAACTGCACGAACTGGTCCGCCAGCGATAACACCGGTACCAGGAGCAGCTGGGCGAAGTAGAACTACGCCAGCAGAAGCTTCACCTTGTACTGGGTGTGGAATTGTTCCTTGGATGCGGGGCACTTTGAAGAAAGATTTCTTTGCTTCTTCAATTGCTTTTGCAATCGCTTGTGGAACTTCCTTAGCTTTGCCGTAACCAATTCCAAGTGTGCCATTGCCATCTCCGACTACAACAAGTGCAGTAAATGAGAAGCGACGTCCACCTTGAACAACTTTTGCTACGCGGTTAATGAAAACCACGCGTTCCATGTATGGAGACTTATCTTGACGATCATCGCGACGATCCCGCTTTTCACGACGGTCTGGCTTCTTATTAGCCGTTACGTCGGTATCGGTCTTTGGTGCAACAGGTGTCATTAGAAGTCCAATCCATTCTCGCGAGCGCCATCAGCTAATGCAGCAATGCGACCGGTGTAGCGGTTACCACCGCGATCGAATACAACTGCCTTAATTCCTTGAGCTTTTGCACGATCGGCAACAAGTTGTCCGACAGTACGAGCTTTTTTAGTTTTATCTGCTGAAGTGGCGCGAAGATCCGCTTCCATTGTTGAAGCAGATGCAATTGTGTGGCCCTTACTGTCATCAACAATTTGCGCAACCAGGTGACGAGCAGAACGTGTGACTACCAAACGTGGACGCTCGGTGGTTCCTGATACTTTCTTACGTACCCGGAAATGGCGACGAGTTCGCGCATTTGTTGCAGAACCCTTAACGATCTTAGTTGTGATATTCATTATTTCTTACCTGTCTTTCCTTGCTTACGGCGAATGCGTTCTCCTTCAAGATGTAAACCTTTGCCCTTATAAGGATCAGATTTACGTAGCTTTTGGATTTTTGCAGTAACTTCGCCGACCAATTGCTTGTCAACACCAGATACGGTGAATTCAGTCTGTGAAATGACATCAAATGTAATTCCAGTTGGAGCTGGAACCACGATTGAATGGCTATAACCAAGTGCGAATTCAAGATCTTTACCTTTTGCGGCAACGCGGTAACCAACGCCAGTGATAATGATTTTCTTGGAGTAACCCTTGGTTACGCCTTCAATCATGTTAGCAATTAGCGTCCGAGATAGACCGTGAAGTGAACGAGCGGAGCGCTCATCATTTGGACGAGTCAAAACGATTGTGTCAGACTCTTTTGCAACCGTGATTGGTTCTGCAACGTTTAGTGAAAGCGTTCCTTTCGGACCTTTCACTGCAACTGCAGCACCGCTAATAGAAATTTCGACTCCAGATGGAACCGTGATTGGCATACGACCGATACGTGACATCAGATCACCATACATAGGCGAGAACTTCTCCGCCTACGCCTTGCTTATTGGCTTGCTTATCAGTCAGCAAACCTTGTGAAGTTGAGATGATGGCAACACCGAGTCCGCCCAGAACTTTTGGAAGACCAGTTGATTTTGCGTAAACGCGAAGTCCTGGTTTGCTAACGCGACGAAGTCCAGCAATCGAACGTTCGCGGTTTGAACCGTACTTCAAATCGATTACTAAAGTTTTTCCAAAACCTTCGGAGTTCTGTTCAACTTTGTAACCAGAGATGTAACCCTCTTGTTGGAGGATTGCTGCGATTCGCACTTTTACCGATGAAGATGGCATTGATACCACCTCATGGTAAGCAGTGTTTGCATTTCGCAGACGACTTAACATGTCTGCGATCGGATCTGTCATTGTCATACGTGGCCTTTGGCCTTTCTTAAAGTGGTTTCCGGTTAAGGACCTACTTCATAGTTGATATTCGTGGACGATTAATTTTTTCTTTGGTTGGTAGTTGAGAAGCTCAACTAATTACCAAGAAGCCTTTGTGATGCCTGGGAGTTCACCGCGGTGCGCCATATTGCGGAAGCAGATACGGCAGATACCAAACTTTTGATATACAGCATGCGGACGACCACAACGTTGGCAACGTGTGTAGCCACGAACCTTGAATTTAGGTTTGCGACTAGCTTTAACGATCAGTGATGTTTTTGCCATTTTTTTCCTTAGCCTCTTGTCCTAATTAATCTTTGAATGGGAATCCGAGCGCGCGTAACAACGCGCGACCTTCATCATCATTCTTTGCCGTAGTTACGAAGGTGATATCCATACCGCGAACTCGATCAAGTTTGTCTTGTTCGATTTCTGGGAATACAACCTGTTCGGTGATACCAAAGGTGTAATTACCTTTGCCATCAAATTGTTTTGGTGAAAGTCCACGGAAGTCGCGGATACGAGGAAGCGAGATGCTCAATAGGCGATCTGCGAATTCCCACATCCGGTCACCACGAATTGTTACGTGGGCACCGATTGGCATTCCTTCACGGAGTTTGAAGTTCGCAATGGATTTCTTCGCCTTTGTTACCAATGGCTTTTGGCCAGTGATAGTTGCGAGATCACGGATTGCGCCTTCAATAAGTTTTGAATCTTTAGCAGCGTCGCCAACACCCATGTTCACAACGATCTTGACCAGGGTTGGAATCTGCATCGCATTTTTAAATCCGAATTCGGCTTTAAGCGCAGGCGCGATTGTTTCGCGATAGCGTCCTTTTAGACGTGGCAATGACGCAGTATTAGTTGTCATTAGATGTCCTTCCCAGTTCGGCGCGAAATTCGCACATTCTTTCCGTCGTCATCCTTGCGGACACCGATTCGTGTTGCTTGACCATCATCATCAAGAAGCATCACGTTGGAATAAGCGATTGGGGCTTCAACTGTAAGAATCCCGCCAACTTTAACGCCGCGATCAGAGGTATTTTCTTTAGTGTGGCGCTTTACGCGATTCACACCTTCGATAAGTACTCGAGCGGTTTTAGTATCGACAGAGAGAACTTTTCCAGTTACACCCTTATCTTTTCCGGCGATTACTAGAACAGTGTCGCCTTTTTTAATTCTGGCCATTGGTTATAACACCTCCGGAGCTAACGAAATAATCTTCATGAATTTCTTATCACGAAGTTCGCGAGCAACTGGTCCGAAGATACGGGTGCCGCGAGGCTCGCCGTCATCTTTCAGAATAACTGCTGCGTTTTCATCAAAACGAATATATGAACCATCGGCACGACGGTTCTCTTTAACGGTACGAACGATGACAGCCTTTACGACTTCACCTTTCTTAACCTGTCCGCCAGGAATTGCATCCTTAACAGAACATACGATGATGTCGCCGATGCCGGCATAACGACGCGATGAACCTCCGAGCACACGAATACAGAGAAGCTCTTTTGCTCCTGTGTTATCCGCGACGCGTAGACGCGACTCTTGTTGAATCATTTTTTACGCCTACCTTTACTTAGCTCTCTCGAGGATCTCAACTACTCGCCAGCGTTTTGTCGCTGAGAGTGGCCGAGTTTCCATAATTCGGACGCGATCGCCAATGCCTGCTGAATTAGATTCATCATGCGCCTTTAGCTTTTTCGCCTTGGTTATAACTTTTGAATAGATACCGTGCGATGCACGATCTTCAACTTTAACGACGACAGTTTTATCCATCTTGTCGCTAACGACTACGCCTTCGCGAGTCTTGCGAAATCCGCGAGCTTGCTCAGTCATGCAGCACCTCCGATACCTAGTTCACGTTCACGCAACACTGTGTAGATGCGTGCAATTTCTTTACGGACCGCAGTTAAGCGACCATGGCTTTCGAGTTGACCAGTTGCTGCTTGGAAACGAAGGTTGAAAAGTTCTTCCTTTGCTTCCTTGAGTTTGGTTTCCAACTCTTCAACGCTCAATGGGCGAAGTTCTTCTGCTGTGATGATTGCCATTGTTTATGCCTCCTCGCGACGTACAACGCGGCACTTGACCGGTAATTTGTGCATAGCTCGAGTTAACGCTTCGTTTGCGATCTCTTGAGTTACGCCAGAGATTTCAAACATCACGCGACCTGGCTTGATATTTGCGATCCACCACTCTGGCGAACCTTTACCGGAACCCATACGAGTTTCAGCTGGTTTCTTTGTGAGCGGACGATCTGGATAAATGTTGATCCAAACTTTTCCACCACGTTTTACGTGACGGGTCATTGCGATACGTGCAGCTTCAATCTGACGGTTAGTGACATAGCCACCTTCGAGAGCTTGAATACCGTAATCGCCGAATGCAACTGTTGTGCCACCTTTTGCTTTACCAGAACGACTTGGGTGGTGTTGTTTACGGTGCTTAACCCGACGTGGAATTAACACTATGCATCACTTCCTTCAGTTGTAACTGTTGAAGTTTCTGTTGAAGTTTCTGCTGATGTTTCAGCTGCGGCTTCGCGAGCGGCAACCGATGTCTTTGTAACCTCACCGCGTGGTGCACGTGGTGCGTTACGACGTGGTCGATCTGCTTTAGGAGCGCGAGCTTGTGCAACTGCAGCAGCTTCGCGTTCAGCGCGAGATTGAATAACTTCGCCCTTATA
>SHVF01000008.1 GCA_009691135.1 Candidatus Planktophila sp. | reverse complement strand
TTGACACGCTTTAACGAGTCACTTGAAATACTTTCATCACTCGGCGCCGAAATTGTCGAAGTGGATTGCCCAAGTTTTGAATTTGCTTTGGCTGCTTATTACTTGATCGCACCTTCAGAATGCTCATCAAACTTGGCTCGCTTTGATGCAATGCGCTATGGCCTTCGCACTGGCGACGTCGATGGTGCATCTGCTGAATCAGTAATGAATTCGACTCGTGAAGTTGGCTTTGGCCGTGAAGTTAAACGCCGCATTATTTTGGGAACCTACGCACTTTCATCTGGTTATTACGATGCTTATTACGGCAGTGCACAGAAGATCCGTACCCTAATTATTGAAGATTACAAGAAGGCATTTACGCAAGCAGATGTGCTGGTATCTCCGACTTCTCCGATTACCGCTTTTAAGATTGGTGAAAAATCAGAGGATCCCATGGCAATGTATTTAGCGGATGTAGCAACAATTCCAGTTAACTTGGCTGGTATCTGCGGCATGAGCCTGCCAGCTGGTTTAGCCGATGAGGACAATCTGCCGGTTGGATTCCAGATCATGGCACCTGCAATGCAGGATCAACGTCTTTATCAAGTTGGAGCAGCGTTAGAAGCGGCCCTAGTTACAAAATGGGGTGCTCACTTGATTTCTAAAGCACCTGCTTTGGGGGGTGCTAAGTAATGGCTCTTTCATATGATGATGTAATTGCAAAGTACGAACCAGTTCTTGGTTTGGAAGTACACGTTGAGTTAAATACCGAATCAAAAATGTTCTGTTCCTGCAGCACAACATTCGGCGGCAAACCAAATACCCAAACTTGTCCCGTTTGCTTGGCGCTGCCTGGTGCGCTGCCAGTTGTAAATGCCAAGGCGATCGAGTCATCTATCTTGATTGGTCTGGCCCTTAATTGTCAGATCGCACCATATAGCCGCTTTTCTCGAAAGAATTACTTCTATCCAGATATGCCTAAGAACTTTCAAATCTCGCAATATGACGAGCCAATCTGTTTCGATGGATTCGTTGATGTGGAAATCCAGACGGATGAAGGTCCGAAGCAGTTCCGTATCGAAATTGAGCGCGTGCACATGGAAGAAGACACCGGAAAGTCACTGCACGTTGGCGGTGCAACTGGGCGCATCCATGGCGCTGAGTATTCGCTCTTGGATTACAACCGCGCCGGAATTCCATTGGTAGAAATCGTTACAAAAATTGTTCCAGGCACCGGCAAGTACGCACCTGAGGTAGCTAAAGCATATGTTGCAGAACTTCGCGATATTTTGCGAGGACTTAAGGTTTCAGATGTAAAGATGGAGCAAGGTTCCCTTCGTTGCGATGCTAACGTTTCCTTGCGTTTAATTGGATCAGAAGTTCTAGGAACTCGTTCGGAGACTAAAAACGTTAACTCACTTCGTTCAGTAGAACGTGCAATTCGCGGTGAAATGATTCGCCATGCGCAGCTCTTAAATGAAGGCAAGAAAGTAAAGCAAGAGACTCGTCACTTCCAAGAAGATACAGGCCTTACCCGTTCGGGGCGTTCTAAAGAACAAGCCGAGGATTACCGATATTTCCCAGAGCCAGATTTAGTCCCTGTCGCACCTGCTGCTACCTGGATTGAAGAATTGCGTGCACAACTTCCTGAGCGCCCTTCACTTCACCGCAAACGTCTTAAAGAGCAATGGGCAGTACCTGATAAGGAAATGGCAGCGATGATTAACGCCGATGTCTTAGACATTGTTGAAGAGACAGTTCTACTTGGTGCAGACCCAACTAAGGCTCGCACTTGGTGGCTCGGTGAAATTTCACGTGTAGCAAATGAAAAAGACATTGCAATTGCTGATCTTTCAATTACACCTCGTGATGTTGCAGAAATTGTTGCCTTAATTGCTACCGGAGAACTTACAGATAAGTTAGCGCGACAAGTTGTTGAAGGTGTTATCGCTGGCGAAGGAACACCTGCAGAAGTTGTTGCAAAGCGCGGTATCAAAGTGGTTAACGATGACGGTGCGCTAATGGCTGCAATTGAAAAAGTTTGTGCTGAGCAATCAGAGACTGCAGATAAAGTCCGTAACGGCCATGTGCCTGCAGCTGGCGCTCTAATTGGTGCGGTCATGAAAGAGACAAAGGGCCAAGCAGATGCTGCTCGAGTTCGAGAGCTTCTACTTGGATACTTGGGTCAAGCCACTAGTTAGTTTCTAAGTTAGTTAATGTACTGATACGCCTTCTGTTTCAACGAGCGACTCTTTTCCAATATTAATAAAGAAGAAGAGCACAACTGCTCCAGCAAATAGTAATACTGCGCTGAATTTAAATGCCACGGTGAATCCATGGGTCATCGCAAATGGCATCACTCGATCACCAAGTTGAGTATTTGCTGCAGCATAAGTCGCTGTAGCGGTTGCCGCGATTGTATTTAGCAGCGCGGTACCAAGTGAGCCACCGATTTGCTGGGAAGTATTTAACATCGCACTTGCCACGCCAGTGTCATGATTTGAAACTCCATGCAGTGAGGTTGAGGTCAGCGGGATAAATACCAGTGCCATACCGCTAGACATTATTAACAGCGATGGCAGTACGTGAGTTACATAAGAAGTCTCTGGTGTAATTCGGGTCATCATCAGCAGCCCAATGCCAGCGAAAATCAAGCCAGGAACCATTAACGGCCTTGGTCCAAATTTCGGCAAGAGTTGTGATGCAATTCCCGCAAAGACAATGATGCCGGCGGTAAATGGCAAGAATGCAAAGCCAGATTTCAGTGGTGAGTATCCAAGGATTACTTGTAGGTAAAGTCCAAGGAAGAGGAACATGGAGAAGAGTCCGGCTCCAACAACAAGTGAGCCAAGGTATGAACCACCACGATTGCGCTCGGTTACCACGCGAAGTGGCATAAGTGGATTTGCTACCTTCTTTTCAATAATTACAAAGATAAGCAAGAGAACTACGGCTGCAACAAGGAAAGAAATCGTGGTTGAAGATGACCAACCCTTGGTTGCCGCTTCGTTAAATCCGTATGTGAGTGAGAAAAGTCCGGCAGTTGCGGTAAATACACCGGGAATATCGTAAGTGTTATTACCTTCGGCTTTTGACTCTTTAACAAATTTGAGAGCAAGCAGAGCAGCAATAATCGCGATTGGAACGTTAACGCCTAAGCACCAGCGCCATGAGAAGAATTCAGTCAGCGTTCCACCGAGGATTAACCCGATTGCGGCGCCACCACCAGAAATTGCTCCAACTACACCAAATGCCTTGGCGCGCTCTGCTGGAACGGTGAAAGTTACCGAGATGATCGCAAGGGCAGCGGGAGCGAGTAACGCACCGAATACACCTTGAAGTGCGCGGGATGCAAATAGCAATCCTTGAGTTGATGCGATTCCGCCAAGTGCTGATGCTGCAGCAAAACCGGCTAGACCAATTAAGAAAATCTTCTTACGCCCCATGTAGTCACCGATACGTCCACCAAGAAGGAGCAATGATCCAAATGCCAGCGTGTATGCAGTGATAACCCATTGCTGGTTGGCATCGCTGATGCCTAGGTCAATCTTGGCACTTGGTATTGCAATATTCATAATTGAGCTATCGAGCACGATCATCAATTGGGAAATGGCTACAACAAATAGTGTGCGCCATCTCGTTGGATCAAGTCCGTCGGTTCCTTCTTGGGCGGGCTTTTTTGACACAAGGTTCTCCCTTAAAAGGTAAGTTTTTGGTTATTAATTGGAGTGAATGAGCGCATTCTATTAGACTCGTCCACATGTCGCAGATGAAACCACGTTCAGGGCTAGTCACAGATGGTCTTGAGCGAGCACCTGCCCGCGGAATGTTGCGCGCTGTTGGAATGACAGATGAAGATTGGGTAAAACCTCAGATTGGTATCGCTTCATCTTGGAATGAAATCACTCCATGTAATTTATCTTTAGATCGTCTAGCGAAAGCATCAAAGCAAGGCGTCATTGATGCTGGTGGATTTCCAATGCAATTTGGCACTATCTCAGTTTCTGATGGAATCTCAATGGGCCACGAAGGTATGCACTTTTCTCTGGTCTCTCGCGAAGTAATCGCAGATTCAGTTGAAACAGTTATGCAGGCAGAGCGCTTTGATGGCATGGTCACATTTGCAGGATGCGATAAATCACTTCCCGGAATGATGATGGCGGCAGCGCGCATCGATGTTGCATCTGTCTTTGTTTATGCAGGTTCAACACTGCCCGGCCAAGTTGATGGAAACGATGTAACCATCATCGATGCCTTTGAAGCAGTTGGTGCTTGCGCTCGCGGGTTAATTACCAAAGAGCGCGTCGATCAAATTGAACGCGCCATCTGCCCTGGCGAAGGCGCCTGCGGCGGTATGTACACCGCCAACACCATGGCAACAGTTGGCGAAGCAATTGGTCTCTCGCTTCCAGGTTCTGCTGCACCTCCTGCAGTTGATCGCCGCCGCGATGCATTTGCAGTTCAATCTGGTGCAGCCGTTGTAAATATGATCAGGATGGGTCTAACAACTCGCGATATTTTAACAAAGCGTGCATTTGAAAATGCCATCACTGCAGTCATGGCAGTGGGCGGTTCAACCAATGCTGTACTTCACTTACTTGCTATCGCCCACGAAGCAGAAGTTGACTTATCACTCGATGATTTCCATCGCATCGGTTCACGCGTTCCATTGCTTGGCGATCTAAAACCATTTGGGCGCTATGTAATGACTGATATGGATCGCGTTGGGGGAGTTCCAGTAATTCTTAAAGCCCTTCTCGATGCCGGCTTATTACATGGCGATGTTATGACCGTTACCGGAAAAACTATGGCCGAAAACTTAGCTGGAATTAATCCACCAGATGTAGATGGAGATATTTTGCATGCCGTTGCCACACCTCTTTCTACAGATGTCGGAATCACAATTCTTGGTGGCTCACTTGCAACAGATGGCGCTGTTTGCAAGACCGCAGGTATTGGCGTGCAATCTTTCGAAGGTCCAGCGCGTGTATTCGAACGCGAACAAGCCGCTATGGAAGCGTTAGAGAACGGAATCATTCAATCTGGTGACGTAGTCGTTATTCGTTACGAAGGTCCAAAGGGGGGACCTGGCATGCGCGAGATGTTAATGATTACCGGTGCAATTAAAGGTGCCGGTCTTGGTAAATCAACTCTACTTTTAACTGATGGCCGCTTCTCTGGCGGATCAACTGGTCTATGTGTTGGACATGTTGCACCCGAAGCAGTCGATGGCGGACCTATTGCATTTATTAATGATGGTGATTTAGTTCGAATTGATATTAAAGCGCGCACATTGGATCTCTTAGTGGATCCAGCAGAACTCGAAGCTCGCAAAGTGGGCTGGCAACCATTGCCACATAAATTCACTCGTGGAGTCTTGGCCAAGTATTCCAAGACTGTGGGCTCTGCCTCAAAGGGTGCGGTCTGCGGGTAGTTTCACAATTTGAGACTTACATCTCATACCTTGACTATCAACCCATAGGCGTTGGAGAATAGGCTTATGGAAAAGAAGCTCTCATTAACCTCATCATCTGTAATTGTGGTGGTGATTCGATAGCGCGTGCCGTTTTAGAGCACGCGCCCTCAGATATCTGAGGGTTTTTTCATTTGCCAGGTAACAAATTTCAATCGAAGGGGAAGGAGTACGAAGATGGCACATATACCAACTGCCAATGGCACCGCAATGACTGGAGCTTCTTCATTGGTTAAAAGCCTTGAAGCTGCCAATGTTGATGTGATGTTCGGAATTCCGGGCGGTGCGATTCTTCCTGCTTACGATCCAATTTATGATTCAACGATTCGTCACATCTTGGTTCGCCACGAACAAGGTGCCGGACACGCTGCAACTGGTTACGCGCAGGTCACTGGCCGCGCTGGTGTTTGCATTGCAACATCTGGACCTGGCGCCACAAATTTAGTCACGCCACTTGCGGATGCTGCGATGGACTCAGTTCCAGTTGTTGCAATTACAGGTCAAGTTCCATCGCTTGCAATAGGAACTGATGCTTTTCAAGAAGCAGATATCCGCGGGATTACTATGCCATTTACCAAACATAACTTTTTAGTTACCAACCCAGATGACATCCCACGTGTTATTGCCGAAGCATTTCACATCGCTACATCAGGGCGTCCCGGTCCGGTTCTTGTTGACATCGCAAAAGATGCACTTCAGAAGCAGACAACTTTTGATTGGCCAACTAGTGTGAATCTGGCTGGTTATAAGCCACAGATATATCCAAATAAGAGCGCTATCAATGATGCGGCAGTGCTTATTGCGCAATCTGCAAAGCCTGTTTTCTATGTTGGCGGTGGTGTAATCAAAGCTAACGCATCCCGCGAATTACTAGAACTTGCACAACTTCTCGGTGCACCAGTTGTTACAACTTTGATGGCGCGTGGTGCTTTCCCAGATTCTCATCCGCAACATCTTGGTATGCCAGGAATGCACGGAACCGTTGCAGCCGTAACTGCCCTGCAAAAGGCTGATTTGCTTATAACTTTAGGCGCACGTTTTGATGATCGAGTAACTGGAAAACTTTCAACATTTGCGCAAAATGCCAAGATTGTTCACGCAGATATCGATCCTGCAGAAATCGGTAAGAATCGCTATGCCGATGTTGCCGTAATCGGTGACCTGCGCGAGACCATGACAGCCCTTATTCCAGCACTTGCTGCCGTTCTTGCTAAGGGACGTACTGATCTTTCACCTTGGATCGATAGCATGAATAAGTTGAGAGCAACTTATCCATTGGGTTATGACACACCAGCCGATGGTGCGTTGTCACCACAACTTGTAATCGAGCGACTTGGAAAGATTTGTGGACCTGACACAATCTTCACTGCAGGTGTTGGCCAACATCAGATGTGGGCAGCACAATTTATTAGTTATGAAAAACCTCGCACCTGGCTTAACTCAGGCGGTGCGGGGACTATGGGTTACGGGGTTCCAGCTGCGATGGGTGCAAAAGTTGGCGCACCAGATACAACTGTTTGGGCAATAGATGGAGATGGTTGTTTCCAAATGACTAATCAAGAACTTGTTACGTGCGCCTTAAATAATATTCCGATCAAGGTTGCAATCATTAACAATGAAAGTTTAGGAATGGTCCGTCAATGGCAGACCTTGTTCTATGACAGCCGTTATTCAAACACCAGCCTTGAATCTAAGCGGATTCCAAACTTCCCAATGTTGGCGGAGTCCATGGGTTGTGTTGGACTTTCTTGTGAGAGTCCAGATGACGTTGATGCAACAATTGAAAAAGCGATGTCTATAAATGATCAACCAGTTGTTGTTGATTTCCGTGTCCATCGTGATGCCATGGTTTGGCCAATGGTTGCTGCCGGAACTTCTAATGATGAAATCATGATCGCCCGCGCTACGGCGCCTGACTGGGATTCACAGGAGCTCTAATGGCTATTCATAAGATAGAAGTTCTCGTTGAAAATGAACCAGGTGTATTGGCCCGCGTAGCAGGTCTATTTGCGCGACGCCTTTACAACATTGATTCGCTGTCTGTTGGCCCAACTGAAAACTCAACGATTTCTAAGATGATCATCGAAGTAAGCGTCGAAGGTCACTCTTTGGAACAAGTTATTGCTCAGTTAGATAAGTTAATAAATGTGATTAGTATCGAAGAGATTCTCGACGGTGCGGTCAGCAATTCAAAGCACGACACCCAACCCGATTACCAGAACTAAAGGAGAAATACCGTGGCAACGATGTATCACGAAGAGGATGCAGATCTATCAATCATCCAGGGTCGCAAAGTCGCGATCATCGGTTACGGCTCACAAGGACATGCGCACGCACTTAACTTGCGCGACTCCGGCGTTGATGTCCGAGTAGGACTTAAAGAAGGTTCCGCTTCTCGTGCCAAGGCGGAGGCAGAAGGCTTGCGCGTAGTAACTGTTGCAGAGGCAGTCAAGGAAGCAACAGTTATCATGATCTTGGTTCCAGATCACTTGCAGCGCCACGTATACACCGATTCAATTTTGCCTAACCTGAAAGATGGCGATGCCCTCTTCTTCGGTCATGGTTTTAATATTCGCTTTGGTTATATCAAGCCTTCAACAAACGTTGATGTTTGTATGGTTGCGCCAAAGGGTCCCGGACACTTGGTTCGTCGCGAATACGCAGGCGGACGAGGAGTCCCAGTAATCGTTGCAGTTGAACAAGATTCAACTGGTAGCGCTTGGCCACTAACACTTTCTTACGCCAAGGCAATTGGCGGACTTCGCGCAGGCGGAATCTTGACAACCTTTACTGAAGAGACAGAAACAGATCTATTTGGTGAGCAATCAGTTCTTTGTGGTGGCGCTTCTCAACTCGTTATGTACGGTTTTGAAACACTTACCGAAGCTGGATATCAGCCAGAAGTTGCCTACTTTGAATGCTTACACGAACTTAAGTTAATTGTAGACTTGATGTTCGAAGGCGGAATTGCAAAGCAGCGCTGGTCAGTATCTGACACCGCCGAATACGGCGATTATGTCTCAGGTCCTCGCGTTATCGATCCAAGTGTCAAAGAGAATATGAAGGCAGTTCTTGCTGACATTCAATCTGGAGCATTTGCTAAGCGATTTATCGATGATCAAGAAGCAGGCGGCCTTGAATTTAAGGCGCTGCGCGCTAAGGGTGAATCTCACCCAATTGAAGTTGTAGGCCGCGAACTTCGTAAAATGTTTAGCTGGATCAAGACTTCAAATAAGGATGATTACCGAGAAGGCAGCGCATCACGTGGGTAAACCGGTTGTATTGATTGCAGAAGAGTTAAGTCCGGCAACGCTAGATGCGTTAGGTCCGGATTTTGAAGTACGCAATTGCGATGGAGCAAATCGCGGCGAACTTCTTGCCGAACTTAGCAAAGGCGTCGACGCGGTCTTGATCCGTTCTGCAACCAAGATGGATGCAGAAGCAATTATGGCAGCAAAGGGTTTGAAAGTAATCGCTCGCGCCGGCGTTGGCTTAGACAATGTAGATATCCCAGCAGCCACAACTGCTGGCGTTATGGTCGTAAACGCACCAACTTCAAATATCGTATCTGCAGCAGAACTAGCAATTTCCTTGTTGCTTTCTTCTGCTCGCTTTATCTCACCTGCGCACGCGGCACTTCGCAATGGCAAGTGGGCGCGTTCTAAATACACCGGTGCAGAGTTATTCGAAAAAACTCTCGGAATCGTTGGTTTTGGGCGCATCGGTCAATTAGTTGCCCATCGCATGCAAGCATTTGGCATGAACGTAGTTGCCTACGATCCATACCTACAGCCAGCACGTGCTGCCCAACTTGGCGTCGAATTAGTTGAACTCGATGAATTGTTAAAGCACAGTGATTTCATAACAATTCACTTGCCAAAGACCAAAGAGACTGCAAACTTAATTGGCGTTGAAGCTTTAAAGAAAGTTAAGCCTTCTGTGCGCATCATCAATGCTGCGCGTGGTGGAGTTCTAGATGAAGCAGCTTTATATGATGCCATCACTGAAGGTCGCGTCGCGGGTGCTGGCCTTGATGTTTATGTCACCGAACCTTGTACCGATTCACCTTTATTCGCACTCGATCAAGTTGTAGCAACCCCACACTTGGGCGCATCAACAGATGAAGCACAAGAGCGTGCTGGAATTGCTGTTGCTGTCTCAGTTCGCAAGGCGCTGGCGGGCGAATTAGTTCCAGATGCGGTAAACGTTAAGGGGGGAGCGATTCACGAAGAAATTCGTCCTTCACTGGCGCTCGTCGAGAAGATGGCACAGATTGCAACAGGAATTGCCGGGGAACTTCCCACAAATCTTGATGTGCATGTTCGCGGAGATATCTCCGAATACGACTCTTCCATCTTGGCGATTAGTGCACTTAAGGGTGCACTTATGGCAACAGGTGCTGAAGATGTCACTTATGTAAATGCGCCAGGACTTGCTAGCGAACGTAATATGACGTCATCTTCAGATAGCGATCCAGTTAGCCCAGAATATCGCAGCATGATTTCTCTGCATTGCGCACTTCGCAACGGAAAATCAATCACGGTTGATGGAACGTTAATGGGAATTCGCAAAGTAGAGAAAATTATTGCGATAGATGGTTTTGATCTTGATCTTCCACCTGCCGAAAACCTACTCTTCTTGCGTTATTCAGATCGCCCCGGAGTTGTTGGCTCTGTTGGCAACGCCCTCGGCAAAGCAGCGATCAACATTGCAGGAATGCAAGTTGCTCGCGCTAGCGCTGGGGGTAGCGCTTTGATGGCTATTACCGTTGACTCACCGGTATCGGAAGCCATTGTTAAAGCTGTCTCCAAAGAAACCGGAGCGGACTTAGTTCGCTCCGTGACCCTCGTGAATTAACAAGAAGATAATTATGAAGAAGATAAATCTTGCCGTAATCGCCGGCGATGGAATTGGTCCAGAAGTTATTGCCCAAGGAATCCGTGTTCTAGATAAGGTTGCCGCAAAACATGGCGTAACTTTTGAAAAGACTGAATATGATTTGGGCGCTGGATATTGGCATCGCACCGGTGAAGTTCTTCCTGATTCCGTTTTGGCGCAACTTGCAAAAGCAGATGTCATCTTGCTTGGCGCAGTTGGAGATCCAACCGTTCCAAGCGGTGTTCTAGAGCGCGGGTTGTTACTCAAATTGCGTTTCGCATTCGATCATTACATTAATTTACGTCCGGCACTTTTGCGTGCCGGCGTTACTGGTCCACTTGCGACAAAGGCGCCAATCGACTTCATCGTTGTACGCGAAGGTACTGAAGGTCCATATGTTGGCGCTGGCGGTATCCTTGCTCAAGGCACCGATGCCGAAATTGCAACGGAAGAATCCTTAAATACTCGGCGTGGTGCTGAGCGAGTAATTCGTGATGCATTTGCACGTGCTGCCAAGCGCGATCGCAAGAAGCTAACACTTGTTCATAAAAACAACGTACTTACACGTGCCGGCGGCCTCTGGACTCGTACTTTCAACGAAGTTGCACCAGAGTTTCCGACTGTTACTACTGATTATTTACACGTGGATGCGGCATCAATGTTCTTGGTTACCAACCCTGAACGCTTTGATGTAGTTGTCACCGATAATCTCTTCGGAGATATCTTGACTGACATTGCAGCTGCAATTTGTGGCGGCATCGGACTTGCCGCTTCCGGCAATATCAACCCAACTGGCGCGTTCCCATCTATGTTTGAACCTGTTCATGGTTCTGCACCAGATATCGCAGGTAAGAATCTGGCTGATCCAACAGCAACAGTCATGTCGGTTGCGATGATGATGGATCACTTGGGATTTCTCGATGCTGCCCGTGAAATTGAAGCTGCAGTAAACGCTGATTTGCTAGTCCGTGGTGATAAGAAGCGAAGCACTACTGAAATCGGAGATGCGCTCTTAGCGCAACTCTAAAATGAAAATCTCACTAAATCCAAATGCCAAAGATGTTGCGACTCGCGATGCCTTAGTTGCTGAAGGTGGATTTGGTAGGCACTACACCGATCACATGGTTATTTGTGAATGGTCTGAAAAAGATGGCTGGGCTGAACCTGCGTTAATTCCTTATGGTCCGCTTTCTTTAGATCCGGCAACTGCGGTTTTTCATTATGGACAAGAGATCTTCGAAGGAATGAAGGCATATCGCCAACCAGATGGCGGTATTTCATTATTTCGCCCCGAAGCAAATGCCCGTCGCTTTGCTAAATCTGCAGCACGGTTAGCGCTTCCAGAAATGCCTGAATCTTTATTCTTGGAAACAGTTAAGGCACTTGTTAAGCAAGATGCTGGATGGGTTCCAAATAAAGTTGGAGAGTCTTTGTATATTCGCCCATTTATGATCGCAACTGAAGTTGGACTGGGTGTTCGCCCTTCCAACAAAGCGACATACATTCTTATTGCTACTCCAGCAGGTGCTTACTTTGATCCATCTAAAGCAGTTTCAGTTTGGATCTCAACCGAATATGTTCGCGCAGCGTTGGGTGGAACTGGAGAAGCCAAGTGTGGTGGAAACTACGCGGCATCTCTTATTGCCCAAAAAGCTGCTGCTAAAGAAGGTTGTGACCAAGTTGTTTGGATCGATGCCAAGGAACGAAAATGGGTTGAAGAGATGGGCGGCATGAACCTTTACTTCGTTAAAGGTAAAGGCGCTGACGCTTCCGTAATTACTCCTAAGTTAACTGGCACTTTGTTGCCAGGGATCACGCGTGATTCAATTCTTTCTGCCGCAAAAGATTTAGGTTATAAAACAGATGAAATTATGTTATCGATTGATGATTGGCGCATCGGTGTTGCATCAGGTGAGATCACAGAAATTTTCGCGTGCGGCACCGCAGCAGTTGTATCTCCAGTCGGTCAAGCCAAGAGCGTCATGGGCACATGGGTCACAGGTGATGGACAACCTGGAAAGATCACCATGGAAATCAGAAATCATTTGCTCGCGATTCAGCACGGAACAACTGCTGATAAGCATGACTGGATGAAGAGAGTTATCTAATGCCAGTCTCTGATGCATTTCATATATATGACACAACCTTGCGCGATGGTGCACAACAAGAAGGTCTAAATCTCTCTGTCCACGACAAGCTAACGATTGCTCGTCACCTAGATGATCTCGGTGTTGGTTTTATTGAAGGCGGTTGGCCAGGGGCTAATCCAAAAGATACCGAATTTTTCGCTCTCGCCAAGAAAGAGTTAAAACTCAAAAACGCTACCTTCGTTGCCTTTGGAACAACTCGTCGCCCAGGTTGCAAGGCCGCCGATGATGTTTTGCTCGGCGCACTTCGCGATTCTGGCGCTCCTGCCGTAACTCTGGTTGCAAAAGCTTTTGATCGCCACGTTGATCTTGCGCTAAAAACTACTTTAGAAGAGAACCTGGCGATGATTCGCGATTCCGTGCTTCACCTTCGCCAAGAAGGGCAACGCGTATTTCTCGATGCTGAGCATTTCTTTGACGGCTATCGGGCTAATCGCGATTATGCACTCGAGGTTATTCGTGTTGCAATGGATGCGGGCGCCGATGTTGCTGCGCTTTGCGATACCAATGGCGGAATGTTGCCTGATGAAATCGCTGATGTCGTTCATGATGTTTTAACTGCAACTTCTGCACGTATCGGTATCCATTGCCACAACGACACAGGTTGCGCAGTTGCTAACTCAATGGCAGCGGTCGCAGCGGGTGCAACCCACGTTCAGGGCACTCTAAATGGCTATGGCGAGCGAACGGGTAATGCGGACTTAGTCACAATCATCGCCAATCTGGAGCTAAAGAAGAAGCAGTTAGTTCTTCCTACCGATTTCCTAAGAGAGTCATTCCGAATCTCACATGCAGTTGCTGAAGTTACAAATATTTCTCCCTTTGGCCGCCAGCCCTACGTTGGGGTTTCAGCTTTTGCACACAAAGCCGGACTCCACGCATCTGCAATCAAAGTTGATCCCTTCTTATATCAACACGAAGATCCAGCATCTGTCGGAAATGATATGCGGATGTTGGTATCTGAAATGGCTGGCCGCGCCTCCATTGAACTCAAATCCCAAGAACTTGGCGTTGATTTAGGTGGAGACCGCGAACTTCTTGGGCGCATTATCGATCGTGTAAAAGAGATGGAATCTCGTGGCTTTACCTTTGAAGCAGCCGATGCATCCTTCGAACTTTTATTGCTAGAAGAAGTAAATGGAAAACGTCCATCATTTTTCACAATTGATCATTGGTTAACTACCGTAGAGCGCGCACAGGATCAGAGCATCGTCACAAAAGCAGAAGTAACGGTTACGGCGCAGGGAAAAAAGATTTCTTGCACGGGATCAGGAAACGGTCCAGTTAACGCATTTGATAACGCACTTCGCTCTGGTTTAAAGCAGCTCTATCCAGAACTTGAAGTTCTAGAACTTACTGATTACAAGGTTCGTATTCTTGAAGGCCGCCTCGGAACCGGCGCAATCACTCGCGTGTTAGTTGAAACATCTGATGGAAAAGGTGAATGGAACACTGTCGGTGTTCACGAAAATGTTATTGCCGCATCCGCCATGGCACTTGAAGATGCAGTTACCTTCGGCCTACTGCGTCAAGGGCGCAAACCCGAGTAACCTTTACCGTATGACTAGCGTTGCGTTAAGTGATATTCGTAGCGCATTTGAACGTTATTTAGAGGCAGAGCGAAATCTTTCGGTACACACGGTGCGTGCCTATATGGGTGATCTTGATTCCTTTTTCGATCATTTAAATAAGTTAGATGTAAAGAATTTTGCAACTTTGGAACTCTCGCATATTCGATCCTGGCTTGCTAACCAGCAAATCAAAGGGGGAGCGCGCACCACTTTGTCACGCCGTGCCACCTCGATTCGTTTATTTACAAAGTGGGCGACTAAAAAGGGATACCTTGCAAAAGATGTTGGTGCGACACTTGCCACACCTAAAGGTGCGCGTACTTTGCCCGAGATCTTAAATGTCACCGATGCTGCAATTGCCATGGATTCGATGGCTGTCCGAGTTGCTGAGGAAGATGACCCAATTTCAAAGCGTGATTGCGCGATGCTAGAAATTTTGTACGCCTCCGGTGCTCGTGTATCCGAGCTCTGCGGTTTAGATCTGGAGGATATCGATTATCAACGCCAGACGATTCGCGTTTTAGGTAAAGGCAATAAGGAGCGCACTATTCCGATCGGCAACCCGGCGATGCGCGCACTTGAGAATTGGCTAAAGAATGGACGCGCAGCTTTAGCAGGTGAAAAATCGATGCGCGCAGTTTTTCTTGGCTTGCGCGGCAAGCGAATCGATCAACGCACTGTTCGTACCGTGGTTTATCACGCACTTGCAGCTTTAGAAGGCGTGGAAAGAATGGGGCCACATGCGCTGCGACATTCGGCGGCAACACATTTATTAGAAGGTGGCGCAGATCTGCGAACCGTCCAAGAAATATTGGGGCACGCCTCCCTTGCTACTACCCAGATCTACACCCACGTTTCAACCGAACGCCTTCAAAAAGCCTTTAAACTAGCCCACCCCCGCGCAGAAAAACAGGATTAGCTGTGGATTTTGCACCCCTTTTTAGAAGGTAAGATTCCCCCTGCACCAGAGCAATCTGGTGACATCTCAGCACTTATGTATGAACTGCTTTGCAGGAAATACAAGCCACTTCGGTCCACTAAGTAATTAGTGGTCGGCGTTGTAGGTGCGACGGGCTTAACAAATTGTTTAGCCACTAACCGATCAGGTTTATTGCGCTGTGCGCAAAAACCTAAGAAAGAGAGCGCTGCCATGGCAGTTGTAACAATGCGAGAACTCCTCGACAGTGGAGTCCACTTCGGACATCAGACACGTCGCTGGAATCCAAAGATGAAGCGTTTTATTTTCACTGAGCGCAACGGCATCTACATCATCGATATCCAGCAATCACTTGCGCTTATCGATCAAGCATATGAATTTGTAAAGGACACCGTCGCAAAGGGTGGACACGTTCTATTCGTTGGAACAAAGAAGCAAGCACACGAACCGATCATGCAGCAGGCTGCACGTGTTGGCATGCCAACCGTCACCGAGCGCTGGTTAGGTGGAATGCTCACTAACTTCCCAACTGTTTACAAGCGCATTCAGCGCCTGAAAGAGCTAGAAGCACTTGAGAACTCAAATGATCTTTTGCTAACCAAGAAAGAACTTTTAGTTCTTCGTCGTGAGCGCGAAAAACTTTTTAAAAACCTTGACGGTATTCGCCACATGACCAAGTTGCCTTCAGCGATCTGGGTTGTTGATACTAAGAAAGAGCACCTCGCTGTTGCAGAAGCTAAGAAGCTAGGAATTCCAGTAATTGCAATCTTGGATACAAATTGCGATCCAGATGAAGTTGATTTCAAGATACCAGGTAACGATGATGCAATCCGTTCTATCGGTCTGCTTACTCGCGTGATCACTGATGCAATTGTTGAGGGCATGAAGGCTCGTGCAGCTGCTGCACCTGCTGCACCTGCGGTTGTGGAAGCCGCTGCAACAGAGTCACTTGAAAAAGAGATCCTAGCGTCACAGCCATCAAATGATCAGTCTACGTCCGAGATTCCAGCTCCAGCTGCGACTACAGACGCAGTTCTTTAATATAAATAAGAAAAGGATTTTAAATTGGCTAACTACTCAGTAGAAGATGTCAAGCGCCTTCGCGAAGCAACTGCAGCAGGAATGCTCGATTGCAAGAAGGCACTTGATGAAGCAGATGGCGATTATGACAAAGCTATCGATTTGATTCGCGTAAAGGGGTTAAAGGGCGTTACTAAGCGTGAAGGTCGTCTTACCTCAAATGGTTTGGTAGTTGCAAAGGTTTCAGGAGATCTCGGTGTAATGCTTGAGCTCAACTGTGAAACTGACTTCGTTGCAAAGGGCGAGCGATTTATCGCACTCGGTGATGAATTAGTAGAGCACCTACTATCTTCTAAGATGGCAACTCTTGAAGCCTTCCTTGCATCAACGATGTCTAACGGCAAGACTGTGCAAGCAGTTGTAGATGAAGCAAATGCAACACTTGGCGAGAAAATAGAAATTCGTAACGTTGCAGTCGTAGATGGACCAGTTGGACTCTACCTACATAAGACTTCACCAGATTTGCCGCCACAAGTTGGCGTTCTTGTCTCACTTGCTAAAGAAGCTACCGAAGTTGGCCGCGATATTGCGCAACACATTGCAGCATTTGCACCGAAGTTTGTTCATCGCGAAGATGTTCCTGCCGATCTCATTGAAAATGAGCGCCGTATCGCTGAAGAGACTGCCCGTGAAGAAGGCAAGCCGGAGGCATCACTTTCTAAGATCATCGAAGGTCGCGTAACCGGCTTCGTCAAGGAAGTCTCGCTAATTGAGCAGGCTTTTGCCAAAGATGCGAAGAAGACTGTGAAGCAGATCCTCGATGAAGCAGGAACCGCCGTAAAGGCATTCCATCGTTTCCGCGTCGGTCAGTAAACTATCCAGAACGACTTAGAACCAGAACGACTTAGAGAAGGAGCGCCCATGCCCGGTACACGAGGAACGTATCGGCGGGTGCTTCTCAAACTTTCTGGCGAAGTTTTCGGCGGCGAAAAAGGCATTGGTGTAGATATAAATGTGATGCGTGATGTTGCAAAACAAATCAAGGATGTCGTTAAAGGCGGAGTTCAACTAGCGGTCGTAGTCGGTGGCGGTAACTATTTCCGCGGTGCGGAGTTGCAGCAAGTTGGTATGGATCGCGCTCGCGCAGATTACATGGGAATGCTCGGCACGGTTATGAACTGTCTGGCGCTTCAAGATTTTCTAGAAAAAGAAGGTGTTGATACTCGCGTACAAACTGCGATCACTATGGGACAAGTTGCTGAGCCATATATTCCACGTCGCGCTATTCGACACCTAGAAAAGGGTCGCGTAGTAATTTTCGGTGCAGGTGCCGGAATGCCTTTCTTCACAACAGATACCGTTGCCGCACAACGCGCACTGGAAATCGGATCAGAGGCGTTACTTTTGGCCAAGAGCGGTGTTGATGGCGTCTACAGCGCAGATCCTAAGAAAGATCCAAAGGCAACAAAATTCGACCAGATTTCCTATAGCGAAGTGCTATCCAAATCACTCGCAGTTGCAGACGCTGCAGCATTTAGCCTCTGCCGCGAAAATAATTTGCCAATAATTGTCTTTGACTTGATGGCAAACGGAAATATCGGCCGCGCAGTTCGTGGTGAAATGATCGGAACTTTAGTTTCATAAACCTCCAATAGGCGGTTTAAATTAGATTTACAGAAATAGGGAGTAAGAAATGGCAGATGTAGCGAGCGCTCTAGCGGACGCGCAGAGCAAGATGGATAAGGCAGTAGAAGTTGCCAAAGATGATTTTGCAACGATCCGCACAGGTCGCGCCCACCCTGCTCTCTTTAATAAGATCATGGTTGATTATTACGGCACTTACACACCCCTTTCTCAATTAGCCTCTATCCAAATTCCTGAGGCACGACTTGCCATTATTTCCCCATTCGACAAGGGCGCAATGGCTGGTATCGAAAAAGCGATTCGCGAATCAGATTTAGGTGTGAACCCAGGAAACGACGGTGTTGTTATCCGTGTTGCATTGCCACAATTATCAGAGGAACGCCGCCGCGATTACATCAAGGTCGCCAAGGGCAAGGCCGAAGATTCTAAAATTTCTATCCGAAATATTCGCCGTTCTGCAAAGGAGCTGATGGAAAAGTTGGAAAAAGATGGCGATATCGGAAAAGATGATTTAGCCCGCGGTGAAAAAGAACTTGAAAAAGTTACATCAGAGCACGTGCATAAAATTGATGAATTGTTAAAGCATAAGGAGGCTGAACTTCTAGAAGTCTAGAAGTTCAATTACTTCGCTATGTCAGATCTGCACTCCATTAACGAGGCGATTAACAAACGCGCCGGAAGAAAGCTGGGACCATCAATTGCGGTCTCGCTATTTCTGCTCGCCTTAATCTGGTTTGCACTTGCCTATGAACGAGTTATTTTTGCCGGCCTTGTAACAGTTGCCGTAATTCTTGGTCTACGCGAAATGCGCACGGCGCTATCAAATAGCAATATCTCAATCTCTTTTAGAGCGTTAACGTTGGCATCTCTTGGCCTTGGTTATGCCAGTTGGGTTGGGGGAGTGGCAGGGCTTGCCATTGCAACCGCCATTGCTTTTCCTTGTCTCTTGATTTGGTTACTTCGCGAAGGACCCGAACAATTTGTCGCCAAGGCAACAGCAACATCTTTAGCGCTTATCTATTTACCTTTCTTAGCTGGATTTATAATTCTTTTGGCGCGCCCAAGCAATGGGCTTTCGCAAGTAATGACTTTTGTGGTTTTAGTCGGATGCAATGACACATTTGGTTACTTAGTGGGTGTTCTAATCGGCAAGCATCCAATGGCACCGAAGATTAGCCCCAAGAAATCATGGGAAGGCTTAGTTGGATCAATTCTTTTCACTCCGATAGGCGGCGCACTTACCTTCCATTACATTCTAGATCTTGATTGGCGTATCGGGGTTATCGCAGGCTTTATTACGGTATTTACCGCAACATCTGGAGATTTGATCGAGAGCGCCATTAAGCGCGATTTATCGCTCAAAGATATGGGAAATCTACTTCCTGGCCATGGTGGAATTTTAGATCGACTTGACTCGGTATTGCTTTCCGCACCAGCGCTGTGGCTGGCACTGGAACTTGTGAAGCGTTATCTATGAACGAAATAAAGTTAGTCTTTGATGAGCCAGTTCAGCGCAAGAAAGCCCCCAAGCATTTGGCAGATTTTTCTCCAGTAGAGAGAAAAGTGTGGGCTAAGGAACTTGGGTTTCAACCTTTTCGCGCCGCGCAAGTGGCGACACATTACTTCACACATCTATCCACTAACCCTGAAGAGTGGACCGATATACCTGCTGGTGAACGAACTGCAATCGCGCAGGCGCTAACTCCAAAACTTATTGAGTTGGTAACGACTCGCACAACAGATAATGGAATGACGCGCAAGGATCTCTGGAAGTTACATGATGGTGTTTTGGTCGAGTCAGTCTTGATGCGATACACCGATCGCGTAACCGTTTGTATTTCATCGCAAGCAGGTTGCGGAATGAATTGTCCATTTTGCGCAACTGGCCAAGCCGGTCTTACTCGTAACTTAAGTGCTGGAGAAATTACTGAACAGATTGTGGCCGCAGCAAGAGCGTGCGCCAATGGTGAATTGCCTGGGGGAGAAGCGCGGCTTTCAAATATCGTATTCATGGGAATGGGTGAGCCACTAGCAAATTACAACGCAGTTGTTCGTACGCTACATAACATCACAGATACCAATCCTGACGGTCTGGGTATCAGCGCACGTTCGGTCACTGTCTCAACCGTTGGCTTGGTAAATGGCATTGAAAAGTTAATGGATGAAGGCATCAACTGCACTTTGGCAGTTTCACTTCACACCCCAGATGACGAACTTCGCGATTCCCTGGTTCCAATTAACTCTCGCTATAAAGTGCGTGAAGTATTGGCAGCAGCTGATGCATACGAAAAGAAAACTGGCCGCCGCTATTCAATCGAATATGCGTTGATCCGAGATATCAACGATCAATCTTGGCGCGCGGATTTGTTGGGCCGTTTGCTTAAGAGCCGCAATGCACACGTGAATTTGATCCCGCTTAACCCCACCCCGGGTTCAAAATGGACCTCATCTCGCCGCGAAGATGAAGAAGAATTTGTGCGAATCCTTGAGAACTATGGCGTTCCGGTGACCGTGCGCGATACCCGAGGCCGCGAAATTGATGGCGCGTGTGGGCAGTTGGCAGCAGCGGAGAAGAGTAAATAGACTCAACCGTATGAGCATTCAAGAATCAGCGGCCTCATATGAATCAGCAACTCAGTACTTTTTAAATTTGGCGCGTGGTGTGATGAAAGATCAGCTTGATGTAAAAAACCCAGAAGGCTGGTCTGCTCGCCAAATTATTCATCATGTAGCAGATTCTGAAGCGCAGTCATATGCACGGTTGCGCCGATTGATTGCTGAGCCCGAAGGATCAACTATTCAAGGTTATGACGAGAATCTGTGGGCAGTGGCTCCACAACTTGGTTACGAGAGCGCACCAGTTGAAAATTCAATTGCAGTTTTTGCAGCCGTTCGCGCTGGGTCTTTAGATATTGTAAAGCGACTAGAGGAATCAGATTTAGAAAAATCAGGTGTTCACACAGAAGCAGGGCACTACACAATTGCAAAATGGCTAGAGGGTTACACAAATCATCCAAAAGATCATGGTGATCAGTTGGTACGGGCGCTGAAGGGGCTTAACTAAGATGAAGAAGCTACAGAATTTTGTAAATGGAAAGTTAGTTGACTCCTCTTCGGGTGAAGTTACAACGCTTATAAATCCGGCAACAGGCAAGGCATTTGCAACAGCGCCTAATTCCAACGCTGCCGATGTCGACAAGGCGATGACAGCCGCAGCCAGCGCATTTTCACAATGGCGCGACTCAACTCCTTCTGAGCGCCAACGTGCGCTGCTTAAAATCGCCGATGCCATCGAATCTCGCGCAGACGAAATTATCGCTATTGAATCTGAAAACTGTGGAAAGCCAATTGGGTTAACGACTTCTGAAGAAGTCCCACCAATGATCGACCAAATCCGCTTCTTTGCTGGCGCAGCGCGAAACTTAGAAGGTAAGTCAGCCGGCGAATATATGAAAGGCATGACCTCATTTATACGCCGCGAACCAATCGGTGTTTGCGGACAAGTAACCCCTTGGAATTATCCAATGATGATGGCGGTCTGGAAATGGGCGCCGGCAATTGCCGCCGGAAACGCGGTTGTACTAAAGCCAAGTGATACAACGCCAGCATCAACAGTTTTCATGGCAGAGATCATGGGCGAATTTCTTCCCGATGGCGTAATAAATGTAATTTGCGGAGAACGCGAAACCGGTAAGGCACTTGTGGAACACGCAACACCTGCAATGGTTTCAATCACCGGATCCGTTCGCGCAGGTATGGAAGTTGCAGGCAGTGCCGCCAAGCAATTAAAGCGAGTTCACCTTGAATTAGGTGGGAAAGCACCGGTTGTTGTATTCAATGATGCTGATCTTGAAGCCGCTGCTGCAGGTATAGCAATCGCAGGATTCTTTAACTCTGGTCAAGATTGCACTGCAGCAACTCGCGTCTTGGTCCAAGAGGGAGTCTATGAAGAGATGGTAAAACTTCTTGCCCACCAAGCCACCAATGAGATCGCAGTTGGCATGCCAAATGAAGATGTCATCGTTGGCCCAGTAAATAATGCGGCGCAATTCGAACGAGTTAAAGGCTTTCTAAATCGCGTGCCATCACATGCTCGTGTGGTCGCAGGCGGATCAGCCCTTGATCGCCCGGGCTTCTTCATCGCACCTACTGTGATCGCAGATTTGCGCCAGCAAGATGAACATATTCAATCTGAAATCTTTGGACCGGTTATAACAATCCAAAAATTTAAAGATGAGGCAGAAGCGATCGCGCTTTCCAACGGAGTCGAATACGGCTTGGCATCATCTGTCTGGACCAAGGACCACGGCACCGCGATGCGTATGGCCAAAGCCTTTGACTTTGGGTGCGTCTGGATCAACACCCACATCCCAATCGTTGCCGAGATGCCACATGGTGGCTTCAAGCGCTCGGGTTATGGCAAGGATCTCTCGAGCTATGGCTTTGAGGATTACACCCGTATCAAGCACGTCATGAGCAACATAAACGGGTAAAAATATCTATAAAATTTTGCTAAATCACAGCGAAATCGTTTGGCTTGCAGGGCAATTGCGTTACATAATGAGCCCTGCACAACCGTCCCTTGTTCCGGCAAAAAAGGAGCCCACAAACATGGCTAAGAAATCACCTCTATCACCAGAAGCACGTTCAATTATTAATGCGCGTGTTTCACGCCGCGCAGTTCTTGCAGGTATCGGTGGCGTTGGCGCTGCTGGCGCGCTCGCAGCTTGTGGATCAAGTGGCGACGGAGCCGCTTCCGGTGAGTTAGTTCGTTGGGGTAACTGGCCACTCTATTTAGATTTCGATGAAGCAGGTAAGACTTATCCAACAATTGATAAGTTCACCGAATCAACAGGTATTGAAGTTAAGTATTTTGAAGATTACAACGATAACGATGAATTTTTTGGCAAGGTACAAGCACAGCTAAAGTTAAATGAAGATATTGGTTATGACTTGGTCTGCCCAACTGACTGGATGGCAGCACGTTGGATTCGTCTGGGATATGCACAAAAATTTGATGCAGCAAACATTCCAAATAAAACAAACATTCTCGACACTCTCGCGTCGCCTTCATATGATCCAAGCCGCGAATCAACACTTACTTGGCAAGGCATCATGGGCGGTTTCGGTTGGAACACTGCAAAGAACCCTAAGGGAATTCGCACACTCGATGATCTCTTCGCACCTGCTAACAAGGGAAAGATCGTTGTACTTTCAGAACTTCGCGACACAATCGGAATTATTCTACTTGCGCAAGGCGCTGATCCTGCAACAGTTACTGAAGATCAGTACATGAACGCAGTTGATTTCATGGCCAAGAAGATCTCAGATGGATGGATCCGCGGCGTTAAGGGTAATGAATACGCTGAAGACCTCACTTCAGGGGATGCAACTGCAGTCATTGGTTGGTCTGGCGATATGTTTATCTTGGCTTCAGAAAATGAAGGCAAGTTTGACTTCGCAATTCCAGAATCAGGTGGCACAATTTCTGGTGACAATATGATGATTCCATCAACTGCTACACCAGAAGCGAAAGCAAGTGCTGAAAAGCTAATCAATTGGTACTACGACCCAGCGATTGCCGCTGAAGTTGCCGCATACGTTAACTACGTAACTCCAGTTAAGGGCGCACAGGCCGAAATGGAGAAGATTGATCCGGATCTGGCTAAGAGTGAATACATCTTCCCAAGTGAGGCAACGATGAAGAATTTGAGCGTCTTCCGTTCACTCACACCTACTGAAGAAACTGCATGGACCGAGGCTTTCCAGAAGGCCGCCGGCAACTAAGTGTCTTTTGATGCTAGTTCTGCACGTGGAGATTTAATACTTACAAGAATCACCAAAGAGTATGGTGACTTCAAAGCGGTAGATGATCTCTCACTAACGATTCCAAAGGGTTCATTCTTCGCGCTCCTTGGTCCTTCAGGTTGCGGCAAAACCACAACTTTGCGAATGATCGCAGGGTTAGAGGAACCAACCGTTGGAAGCATTCACCTGGGCCAAACAGATATCACAACAACCAAGCCATACCAACGTCCTATCAATACCGTTTTTCAGAACTATGCGTTATTTCCGCACCTAACTATCTTTGAAAATATCGCCTTCGGTCTTCGCCGTCGCGGTATTAAAGATGTTGATGCAGAAGTAAATAAAGTTCTTAACTTGGTTGAACTTCCGCATCTTGCAGGTCGTAAGCCAACTCAGCTATCTGGAGGCCAACAACAGCGCATCGCACTTGCTCGCGCCATTGTTAACCGTCCGGCGTTGTTGCTTCTCGATGAACCGCTTGGTGCTTTAGATCTAAAGCTGCGACGCCAAATGCAGATTGAACTTAAGTGGATTCAAAAGGAAGTTGGTCTGACTTTCGTTCACGTAACTCACGATCAAGAAGAAGCCATGACAATGGCCGACACCATCGCAGTGATGAACGAAGGAAAGATTGAACAAATGGGATCTCCAGCTGATCTATATGACGATCCTGAGACAGCATTTGTTGCCAACTTCCTTGGTCAATCAAATCTAATTAAGGGAACGATTTCTGGAAATGATGGTGATTCACTTATTGCAGATGTTTTTGGTCAGAAAATCTCACTTCCTAAAAGTCGTTCACATGCCGTTGATAATTCGATCTATGTCGGCATTCGTCCCGAAAAATTCCGTATCTCTTTGCTAAACACCCCAGTAAATGGAAACGTTCTAACGGGTGGCCGCATCGAAGATGTTTCATACATCGGTGTATCAACTCAGTACCAAGTTGAGATGCCTTGGGGCCAAGAGTTAATGGTCTTTGAGCAAAATGACGATGGAGTTGCTCCATTTAACAAGGGAGATGCCGTCAATATTTCATGGGCGCCTGTCTTCACATTTGCGCTGCGCGGAGATGAAGATGTAACCGCCGGCTCTGAAGTAAATCCTGAAGATCCAGACGAAGAGTAAGTTAAAGAATTCGATGGGAAAGATACGCACCCCGTACCTGCTTTTGTTGCCAGGTTTTGGTTTTCTGTTTGTATTTTTCATCTTGCCAATCTTAAATCTGGCGCAGACTTCAACACAGACTGCAGTCGGTGGGGGAGATACCGGCCAATACGAACAAACCTTTCGTTTTCAAAACTATATTGATGCCTTTGTTGAAAATAAAGAACAGTTCGGCCGCTCATTCGTTTATGCGCTGATCGCAACTCTGTTGGCGCTGGCAATTTCATACCCTCTGGCATATGCCATTGCCTTCAAGTCCGGCAAGTACAAGAACTTCTTCCTGGTCTTGGTTGTGGCGCCATTTTTTACTTCCTTTTTGCTTCGTACCGTGGCCTGGAAGCAAATTCTTGGTGAAGAAGGATTTGTTGTTCCAACTCTGCGCAACATCGGAATAATCAGTGATAGCACCACCCTGACTTCAACTGCCTTTGCCGTAGTAATGGGTATGACATATAACTTCTTGCCATTCATGACGCTGCCACTATTTGCCTCAATCGATCGCATTGATCCACGAACCCTGGAAGCATCGGGGGATCTTTATGCCAATGGATTTACTACTTTTCGTAAAGTTACTCTTCCACTTTCCATGCCTGGTGTAGTTGCAGGCACTCTGCTGACTTTCATTCCGGCAGCGGGCGATTATGTAAACGCGGCAATCTTAGGTAGCCCAAATACCAAGATGATCGGTAACGTCATTGAATCGCGTTACTTTAAAATTGTGGATTATCCAACTGCAGCAGCGCTTTCTTTCACGCTGATGGCTGCAATTTTGATTCTAGTTACCATTTATATTCGTAAAGCTGGAACGGAGGAATTGGTATGAGTAAGAAAATTGCCGATGCCACGATCCCGATCATTCCACTGACTGCTCGTTTCCAACGTTGGTTTGGCCGTAATTTAATTCGCGTATATATGGTTTTGGCATTTACTTACCTATTCATTCCAGTGGCATACACATTTGCCTTTTCATTTAATGACTCGGGTAAGAGCAACTTAATCTGGAAGGGTTTTACACTCGATAACTGGAAGAATCCATGTGGTGCCCCTGAAGTCTGCAACGCTCTGGCAAACTCTATAAAAATCGGTCTTCTAGCCACGATTTTCTCAACAATCTTGGGAACAATGATCGCCTTTGCAATCGGCCGCCATAAATTTAAAGGGCGTTCAACCTCAAACTTACTGATTTTCTTGCCAATGGCAACTCCGGAAATTGTTCTTGGTGCCTCCCTTCTCTCACTTTTCTTAGTCTTTAAAATTAATCCTGGTTTCTGGCCAACTGTTATCGCACATGTGATGTTCTGTATTTCATTCGTTGTTGTCACCGTAAAGGCACGTATCGCCAGCCTTGATCCCCGGCTAGAACAAGCGGCGATGGATCTATACGCAAATGAATTTCAAACTTTCCGCCGTGTGACGTTGCCACTTGTCGCCCCTGGAATCGCAGGAGCTGCGCTCTTGGCATTTAGCCTTTCCTTTGATGACTTTATTATTACAAATTTCAACTCTGGAACAGTTATTACTTTTCCAAAGTTCGTTTATACCGCAGCGGCTCGCGGAATTCCTGCTCAAGCAAATGTAATTGGTTCTGGCATGTTTTTCCTCGCCCTGGCAATTGTTATAGCGGGGCAGTTCGTTAATCGCCGCAAAGCACGCTAATATATAGACAACTACTAGTAGTAATTGCAGAGGTGATTTCCGGTATTTCCGGAAAAACGTGATGGCGACCATCGACCCATCGATTCTAAAACATTTATCGCATATGCAACCCCAGCTTTATTGGTTGGATGAAGACCCACTAGAACCAATGCCGCACCCATCACTAGTTGGCGATGTGACGGCAGACCTTTGCATTGTTGGCGCTGGTTACACCGGTTTATGGACAGCCTTATTAGCCAAGGAAGCAAATCCAGAACGCGAAGTCGTTTTGGTCGAACAACGCGAAACAGGTGCGGGCGCATCTGGTCGAAATGGCGGTTTTTGCAGCTACTCACTAACCCATGGATTTATGAATGGCTATAGCAGATTTAAAGATGAGATGGCGATAATCGAGCGTCTTGGGCGTGAGAATTTAGATGCCATTGAAGCAACAGTTTCCAAATACGCAATTGAATGTGATTTTGAGTGGAATGGTGAGTTGCGTGTTGCTCTAGAAGATTGGCAGATGAAAGGCATTAAAGAAGAAGCCGAATTGCGAAATTCATTTGGCGATAATGTAGAACTTCTTAGCCAAGAGCAGATACAAGCTCGAATTAAATCCCCGATCTACAAGGGCGCGCTCTGGGATCCAGATGGCACCGCACTCGTTGACCCAGCTCGTCTAGTTTGGGGTTTAGAGCGAGCATGTATCAGCCTTGGTGTAAAAATATTTGAGAATTCTCATGTGGATCGTCTGGAACACACGAATAGCGGAATGATTGTTTACACCCAATATGGCAGCGTTTATGCGACAAAGGTTGCTCTGGCAACAAATGTTTTCAAATCACTTATTAAACGTGCGCACAAATACGTAATACCTGTCTATGACTTCCAATTAGTAACTGAGCCAC
This sequence comes from Candidatus Planktophila sp., assembly GCA_009691135.1. Taxonomy (GTDB): domain Bacteria; phylum Actinomycetota; class Actinomycetes; order Nanopelagicales; family Nanopelagicaceae; genus Planktophila. Next base: position 13,719 of record SHVF01000008.1, on the reverse strand, counting down.
TTACCTCACAGCAGTTCGAATCTATAGGTTGGAGCAATCGTGAAGGGCTATCTGATGCCGGCAATCAGTTCCACTATTACCGTCTTACTAAAGATAATGAAATTCTCTGGGGCGGTTACGATGCAATCTATAACTTCCGTGGGAAAGTGCGTCTGGAATATGAAACCGATGCCCAAACTTATGCCCATCTTGCAGAAGCATTTCTAGAAACATTCCCGCAATTAAAAGGAATTAAATTCACACACGGTTGGGGCGGAGCAATTGATACATGTTCGCGATTCTCACCTTTCTGGGGCACCGCATATAAAGGTCGCGTCGCATATGTATTGGGATACACAGGTTTAGGAGTTGGTTCCACCCGCTTTGGCGCGCAGGTGATGTTGGATCTACTCGATGGCGTTGCTAATGAGCGCACTCAGTTGCGCATGGTGCGCACAAAACCAATGCCGTTTCCCCCCGAGCCATTTAGATTCATTTTCATTCGCCTTACGCAATGGTCGATAAATAAAGCCGATGAGAACAATGGCAAGCGCAACCTTTGGCTCAAACTCCTGGATTCGCTCGGGCTTGGTTTCGATTCTTAAAGATTTACGCCTATCCTTTAGCAATGGTCAACCACGGCAACATGTATGGGCCAAGTTTTACCTTTCTTGGAATCGGGCAATGCGATCTTGATGACCCAAAGTCATTTTCTGATGCCGATGTAATTATTGTTGGTGCGCCAATCGATTCAGGAACATCACATCGCTCAGGTGCCAAGTTTGGACCGCAAGCGATTCGTGGCGGGGATTACTTACCGCATGATGCGCAGCGCCCACATTTGGCGCTACGTATTGACGCTTTAAAAGCGCTGAAAGTTTATGATGCTGGCGATTTAATGATGCCGCCGGGCGATCTCGTTTCCTCCCTTAAAGTTTTAGAAGATGCTACAGAGAAGATTTCTCGCGCTGGAAAAATCCCAGTCATTCTTGGTGGAGATCACTCGATCGCATCAGCCGATGTTGCAGGTATCGCAAATCACCGCGGGCTTGGCAAAATTTCAATGATCCACTTTGATGCACATGCCGATACAGGTGAAGATCAATTTGGCGCACTTATCGGTCATGGCACTCCAATGCGTCGCTTAATTGAAAGCGGTTCGGTTCGCGGGGATCGTTTCTTGCAATTGGGTCTGCGTGGCTATTGGCCTGATAGTAAAACTCTTGATTGGATGCGCGATCAAGGGATGCGCTCTTATGAGATGACAGAAATTCATCACCGCGGATTAAATACGGTGCTCGATGAATCATTTGCAACCCTGACAGATGGCTGCGATGGAGTCTTTCTCTCAGTTGATATCGATGTTGTAGATCCAGGTATGGCGCCCGGCACCGGAACCCCAGAGCCTGGCGGCATGACAAGTCGCGAACTTCTTGAAGCAGTTCGTCGTATCTGTTTGGAACTTCCCGTGGTTGGACTTGATGTGGTCGAAGTTGCACCACCATTTGATACTGCCGATATCACCGCCATTTTGGCAAACCGCGTAGTTCTCGAGGCACTTTCTGCAATCGCTAAACGTCGTAGCGGTACACCGTATTCGCCAACTCAAAATCTACTTGATCGTTAATAATTAGGTACGCGATATGAAAGATTTAGTAATCCTTGGATCAACTGGCTCTATCGGAGTTCAAGCGTTGGAAATTGTTGAAGCTAATCCAGCACTTTTTCGTGTGGTAGCCATCACCGCTGCTGGCACTAATCCGCAAGCGCTAATTGAGCAGGCTAAGAAATTCAAAGTATCCGTAATCGGTGTAATTAAAAATGCTGATGTGATCAGAGCAGCACTTCCGCAGGCATCAGTAATTGATGGGCCCGATGCGTCCACAGAAATTGCAGCGATTACTTGCGATGTAGTTCTCAATGCAATTACTGGCTCAATCGGGCTTGCCCCCACGTTAGCTGCGCTTAAAGTAGGAAATCGAGTTGCCTTAGCAAATAAAGAATCACTTGTGGCAGGTGGCGATTTAGTTATGTCGATTGCCAAACCTGATCAGTTACTTCCAGTTGATTCAGAGCATTCGGCGCTTTGGCAATGCTTGATGGGCGAAAAGAAAAGTGAAGTTGCCAAACTGATATTAACTGCAAGCGGTGGACCATTTCGTGAGCGTTCAGATCTCAGCGACATAACAGTTACAGAGGCACTTAACCATCCAACATGGTTCATGGGGCCGGTGGTAACAATTAATTCTGCAACCTTGGTCAACAAGGGGCTGGAAATAATTGAGGCACATTACTTATTTGAAATGCCATATTCACAAATTGAAGCGGTAATTCATCCGCAATCTGTAGTTCACTCGATGGTGCAATACGTTGATGGCTCGACAATCGCTCAAGCATCTCCGCCAAATATGAAAGGGCCAATCTCTTTGGCAATAAATTTTCCGGACCGCATCAAAGGCGCAACTGCAGCAATAGATTGGTCGACTTCGCACACTTGGACTTTTGCGCAAATTGATGCGACGCGTTTTCCAGCAATTGATTTAGCTCGTCGTTGTGGGACTTTGGGCGGTGGGCTGCCTGCGATATTTAACGCGGCTAACGAAGTTTGTGTGGCTGCCTTTATCGCAGAAAAAATTGGATTCACCGCTATTATCGAAACTGTGGAAGAAGTTGTGCAATCTTTAGGTTCGAAATCAGCGGGTGTGCTGCGCGATCTTGCAGATGTCAGTGCCATCGAGAATGATGCTCGCAAGATAGCTCACGAACTCGTCTCGAAAGTAGCCCGCTAATGCAACTGCTCGGAATTCTGGCCTTTATATTTGCCCTGCTCTTCTCTGTGATGGTGCACGAATTTGGACACTATTTAACCGCTCGCCGATTCGGTATGCGCGTATCCGAATTCTTTCTAGGCTTTGGCAAGCGCATCTGGTCACTCCAACGCGGTGAAACCGAGTTTGGAATTAAAGCGATTCCGGCAGGTGGTTACTGCCGCATTGAAGGCATGACCCCAGATGATGAAATGCCAGATGGTGAATCCCATCGCGCCTTCTATCTCGCCAGCTCTGCCAAGAAGTTAATTGTTTTGGGAGCCGGCTCTTTTCTGCATTTTATCCTTGGCTACTTACTCCTACTTCTATTACTTGCAGGAGTCGGTGTTAATCAAGTTCTTCCAGTGATCGATACCGTATCGGCCAATAGCGCAGCCGCGGCAGCTGGTTTTCAAAAAGGTGACGAGATCATTGCAATAGATGGAGATCGTTCAACCGATTGGCAAGATCAGTTAAATAAAATCCGGAACTCCAAAGGCCGCAATCTGACATTTACAATCAAACGCGATGGTAATGAACAGCAAATAACCGCAGCGCCGCGAATGACCGATATTGACGATGGTACATCCCGTTTTGTACTTGGCATCATTAATGAATTCGGCACGAAACGACTTGACCCCGTTACATCCGTAACTTCTGCTGCAAAGTTAACTTGGTCTTTCACAACCGCGTCTGCTAAGGCGTTAGTTCAGTTACCAATTAAAATTCCTGCTCTCTGGGGACAGACTTTTGGAGGGGAAAAACGTGATGAGAATGGACTCGTAGGTATCGTCGGTGTGGCGCGAGTCTCAGGTCAAGCAGCCGCCAGTGGAGAACTATCTATCTCAGAGCGCATTGGAACTTTTATCCTAATCGTTGCCAGCCTTAATATATTTGTTGGTCTATTTAATTTACTACCAATTCTTCCTTTAGATGGTGGCCATATGGCAGTTGCAATTGCCGATGAGATTAGAGCGTTCATTGCCAGATTACGTGGCAGAGCGCGGCCTGCCGGCATTGATGTGAAAGTGCTTACACCTATTACTACTGTCGTCTTTGTAATTCTGGCTCTGCTAACGGTATTGCTGCTCATCGCAGATATATTCAATCCAATTTCACTCAACCTCTAACCTTTTAATAGAGCCGTTCTCCCACTTTTGAGGCAGAATATCCCTATGGTTGATCTCGGAATTCCCAGCGCCCCACCTGCTCCGCTTCATCCGCGCCGCAAGACCAGGCAACTGCAAGTTGGCAAGATCGCGGTCGGAAGTGATTCACCAGTTAGCGTGCAATCAATGTGCACCACACTTACTTCAGATGTAAATGCTACTTTGCAACAGATCGCAGAGCTAACTGCCGCTGGTTGTCAGATCGTGCGCGTTGCAGTTCCCAGTCAAGATGATGCCGATGCTTTGGCGCAGATCGCGAAGAAATCTCAAATACCTGTGATTGCGGATATCCACTTTCAACCAAAATATATTTTTGCCGCAATTGATGCCGGTTGTGCAGCAGTACGTGTAAATCCCGGAAACATCAAGCAATTTGATGACAAGGTTAAAGAAGTTGCCAAAGCGGCTGGCGATGCTGGTATTCCGATTCGTATCGGAGTTAACGCGGGCTCACTTGATCCACGTTTATTAGCCAAATATGGCAAAGCAACCCCCGAAGCACTTGCAGAATCAGCACTCTGGGAAGCATCTCTCTTTGAAGAGCATGGTTTTTCTGACTTAAAGATTTCAGTTAAGCATCACGATCCTGTGACAATGGTTAACGCATATCGAATTTTGGCCGCTAAATGTGATTACCCATTGCACTTGGGCGTTACCGAAGCGGGACCTGCATTTCAAGCAACAATTAAATCTGCAACGGCATTTGGAATTTTATTAGCTGAAGGTATCGGTGACACAATCCGTGTCTCAATGTCAGCGCCACCTGTCGAAGAAGTTAAAGTTGGAATTTCAATCCTCGAATCTCTCAACTTGCGCCAACGTAAATTAGAGATTGTCTCTTGCCCATCATGTGGTCGCGCCCAAGTTGATGTTTACACACTGGCTGAAAAAGTTCAGGCAGGTCTTGAAGGTATGACAGTTCCGTTGCGTGTTGCAGTAATGGGGTGTGTTGTTAATGGACCGGGTGAAGCGCGCGAAGCAGACCTTGGAGTGGCATCTGGAAATGGCAAGGGACAGATATTTGTTAAGGGACAGGTCATCAAAACTGTTCCAGAGGCGATGATCGTTGAAACGCTAATCGAAGAAGCGATGCGTCTTGCCGAAGAAATGGAAGCCGCTGGAGTTCTTTCAGGCGAACCTTCCGTCACAGTCAAGTAATTACGCGATAAGGTTGCGCCTATGTTGCGCATGTCGACCTTATTCCTTCGCACACTTCGTGATGACCCAGCAGATGCTGAAGTCCCAAGCCATAAACTCTTAGTTAGAGCCGGATACGTGCGTCGCATCGCTGCTGGAATTTACTCGTGGTTGCCTCTTGGCGTAATCACCTTACGCAATGTTGAAGGAATCATCCGCGAAGAAATGGATAAGGCTGGTTTCCAGGAAGTTCACTTTCCATCCCTCTTGCCGCGCGAGGCATACGAGGCCACAAACCGCTGGGAAGAGTACGGGCCTTCACTATTTCGTCTGCAGGATCGCAAGGGTGGAGATTATTTACTAGGCCCAACGCATGAAGAGATGTTCACCTTGATGGTTAAGGGCGAATATTCATCTTATAAAGATCTACCTCTTACTATTTATCAGATTCAAAATAAATTCCGCGATGAAGCCAGACCGCGCAGCGGAATCATCCGCGGTCGCGAATTTGTAATGAAGGATTCGTATTCATTTGATTTAACCGATGAAGGTTTAGATATTTCATATCAGAAACATCGCGATGCCTACATCAGTACCTTTGATCGCCTGCACCTTAAGTACAACATCGTCAAAGCAGTCTCTGGCGCTATGGGCGGATCCAAATCTGAGGAATTCTTAGCGCCTTGCGAAACTGGTGAAGATACTTACATGCTCTGCCCTAAATGTGGTTTCGCCGCAAACGTTGAAGCGATGGTTACAAAAGTTGCAGCAGTTGACGCCTCTAAAGTCCCAGCGATGGAAGAGCTAGATACTCCAAATACACCAACTATTGATTCACTTGTCGCAATTTTAAATGAAAAATTCGGTGGGGGATTTACAGGCGCTGCAACTTTAAAGAATGTAATGTTAATGGCTGATAATAAAGCTATCTCGGTCTTGGTCCCGGGTGACCGTGAAGTTGATCTGAAACGTTTACAAGCCGGACTCGCCGGGGTTGAAGAGTTACGCACATTTGAAGAGGCCGACTTCGCTAAATTCCCAATCTTGATTAAGGGATACATCGGGCCACAAGATGCTGCTAAATCTGGAATTACTGTTTATGCCGATCCAAGAGTTGCACCCGGAACTTCTTGGGTTACCGGTGCCAATAAAATAAATCGCCATGCGCGCAACGTAGTAAACGGACGCGACTTCACACCTGATGCCTACATCGAAGCGGCAGAAATTCGTGAAGGTGATGCCTGCCCAGATTGCGCAACGGCAGTTGTAATTGATCGCGCTATTGAGATTGGCCACATCTTCCAACTTGGGCGCAAGTATGCAGATGCACTTGGGCTAACCGTCCTTGATCAAAATGGAAAGTCTCAAGTTGTCACAATGGGCTCATACGGAATTGGCGTATCACGCGCCGTTGCTGCAATTGCTGAACAAAGTTACGACCAGATCGGTCTATCTTGGCCGCTAGAAGTTGCGCCCGCAAAGGTGCATATCGTTGCGACCGGAAAAGAAGATTTACCCTTTGATACCGCTGCCGAAATCGGTACAAAGTTGGAGGCAGCCGGAATCTCTGTAATGCTCGATGATCGTCGCGATCCCAGCGCTGGGGTTAAATTTAAAGATGCTGAGTTAATTGGAATCCCCATCATTATCGTCGTCGGTAAATCACTCGCCGATGGCAATATAGAACTGCGCAATCGTAAGACTGGTGAAAAATCAGATGTTGCCGTCGATAAAGCAGTTACCGCTGTTGCTGCGCTAATTGCATCACTTTCATAAAGTGTTTGCAGATCTGACTCTCTACACACTTCTTTTTCTCACACTTGCTGCTTTCTGCGCCGGACTCATCGATGCGATCGCAGGTGGGGGAGGCTTGATCCAACTTCCAGCGTTGTTGATTGGGCTAGAAAAGACCGAAACAGTCGTAATTCTTGGAACCAATAAAGTTCCTTCCATATTTGGCACGACCGCTTCGGCGTTAATTTATCGACGAAATATCAAAACAGATCCGAAATTACTTATTGCAATGGCGCTACCTGCGCTCATTGGTTCGATGGGCGGGGCATCACTAGCCTCGTTAATTCCTACACAAATACTAAAACCAATTGTGGTTGCACTCTTGATTGCAGTCCTTATCTATATATGGAGGAGGCCGAAGTTAGGTCTCATCGAATCTATGAGACATGACCAACACCAACGTTTGCGAATTGCGGCCCTTGCTGCGCTAGTAATTGGTTTCTATGATGGGTTGATTGGTCCAGGTACTGGATCTTTCTTAGTTTTAACCTTGGTTGCCGTATTTGGTTTTGCTTTTCTTTCTGCCTCCGCGATTGCCAAAGTGGTAAATGTCGCAACAAATTTTGGAGCCATCCTGATTTTCGGCCTCAATGGTGAGATTCTCTGGAAAGTGGGGCTAACTCTTGCGATCGCTAACGTGGCTGGCGGATTTCTCGGAGCGCACTTGGCCCTTCGCGGTGGTTCGAATCTTGTCCGGAAAGTCTTTATGGCGATCACTTTTGCACTGATAGTGAAAGTCAGTTTCGACACCTTCATTGCTCTATAGTAAAGTCTGTAATGAATTAAAACTTAATAAAAATTGAATAAGGAGCACCAAATGTCGCTAACGCAGGCAATTACAAATCTCATCTCCCCGGCCGTTACTGAAGCTGGTTTCTATCTAGAAGAAGTTCAAATCACATCCCCTGGCAGCCACCGTATTGTTACCTGCGTTGTAGACGGACCAACCCCACTTAACCTAGATCAAGTCACCGTAGTCTCAAGGGCTATCTCTGAGTTGCTTGATTCTGCAGATGTATTGGGTCAGATGCCATTTACCTTAGAAGTTACTTCACCCGGAGTTGATCGTCCGCTCACCGAAATACGCCATTGGACTAAGAACTTAACTCGCCTCATCAAAACTACGCTAAATGACGGATCCATTATTACTGGTCGCTTAACTGAATTTGATGAGACAAATGCAACTTTGGTAGAAAATATAAAGGGAAGAATAAAGAACCATACGGTGGCCTTGGCCGACATCAAGCGCGCAGTCGTAGAGATCGAATTTAACCGTAAAGACGCTATCGATGAATAAGTCACAGGTCGATGTCGAGGCGCTAATCGCACTTGCATCTCATAAAGAGATTCCGCTGGAACAGTTAATAACAGAAATTGAATCAGGCGTTCTTGATGCATATTACCAAACGTTAGAACCTAAGCGCCAAGCCCGTGCCTTAATTGATCGCGAGACTGGAGAGATTTCGATTCTGGTTCCGACATTCAATGAAATTGGTGAGCGGATCTCTGAGGATCGCGATGAACCTGAAGGGTTTGCGCGCTCGGTGACATCAACGGTAAGACAAGTGATTAAGTTAAAAATGCGAGCCACAAGCGATGCTGAGATTATTGGCGAATTCAGTGCATCAGTTGGTGATGTTATTTCTGGAATCGTGCAACAAGGCCGCGATCCAAAGATGATTAACGTTAATTTAGGTCGCGTTGAAGGTCGCATACCTCCACAAGAACAGGTGCCTGGTGAGGTCTACAACCACGGCGATCGCATTAAATGTTTTGTAGTTGAAGTTAAACAAGGACTGAAAGGTCCAGAAATTATGCTCTCGCGCAGCCATCCTGCCTTGGTTAAGCAGCTATTTGCTCTGGAAGTTCCCGAGATCAAAGATCGCATCGTTGAGATAATGGAAGTTGCACGCGAAGCGGGCCATCGCACAAAAATTGCAGTGCGCTCACACCGCGCCGGAGTTTCAGCGAAAGGTTCACTAATCGGTCCCATGGGTGCTCGCTCGCGCGCAGTCATGGATGAACTTCACGGAGAAAAGATCGATATCGTTGATTGGTCAGAAGATCCTGCAGAATTTGTAGCGCAAGCACTTGCTCCTGCAAAAGTTGCCAAGGTAGAGATCGTTGATTTAGCTATGCGTTCTGCCAAAGTAACAGTGCCTGACTATCAACTCTCACTTGCAATTGGAAAAGATGGTCAGAACGCTCGACTGGCTGCGCGATTGACGGGATGGCGAATTGATATTCATCCAGATACGCCCTCCAACTAAGGGCTAACGCCCGTGATTTACGCGCATATTTAGGTTAAATCGCGTGAGTTCGCTATCCTTTCCACTTGTTGATGGTTAAAGAAATGGCGCCAATGCGATTGAGTATCAAGCCGATACGCACCTGCATTCTTTGCCGTAAGTCTGAAAGCCAATCACAACTATTGCGAGTCAACTGCATTGCCGGGGAAGTAATTCCGACGCAAGGCAGAAAATCTCTCGGTAGGGGAGCATGGCTGCACCTGGAGTGCGGATACGCTGCCATAGAACGCAAGGCGTTTAAATGGGCTTTCAAGCTCGAGCAAGCGCCGGATGTTTCAAAATTCACAACGTTTCTAAAGGAACGTTTAACAGATATGGATGCGAAAGATATGAAACTCAAATGAGCTCGTTCAGATTATGAGGTCGTACAACTAAGGCTCGCATCCCTAGATAAATATCTAGAATAAAGATTGCGGGCCAAGACAGGAGAAATGTGTCAAAGGTCCGCGTACATGAGTTGGCAAAACAACTCGGTATGGAGAGCAAGGTTGTTCTTGCCAAACTCCAAGAAATGGGCGAATTCGTTCGTTCCGCATCATCAACTGTAGAAGCACCAGTCGTGCGCAAACTCATCGAGATGTATCCCGATGCCAAGCCAGTTGAAGAGACAAAGCCAGTTAAGAAAGCTGCCGCCAAAAAGAGCGCAGCTAAGAAAACTGCAGAAGTTAATCCAGAACTTGCCGCCGAACTTGCCGCCGAACTCGGCGTTGATCTTGAAGCGCTAAAAGCAGCGCGCGCGGAGGCACAAGCTCCGACAGCGCCAACCCCACCTTTGCCGGTGGCTGAAGAAAGAGCTGAAGTTAAAGAAATAAAACCTACGACCCCTCGTCCCGGTAACAATCCATTTTCAACTGCTGGTTCAACTGGAACAAGTAGCGTTGCGCGTCCACCACGTCCGGGCAATAATCCATTTTCAACTGGAAGTGCAGTTCCTCGTCCACCACAACGTTCTGCTGGTTCAACTGGCGCGCGCCCTGGAATGTCAGGACCGCGTCCTGGTTCTGTGCGTCCTGGTTTTGCAGCGCGACCAAATACACCACGTCCTGCAGGTACAGGCGGTCCCGGTAATTTCCCACCACGCACAGGTGGCGCACCAGCTTCTAGTCCTTATCGTTCAGGTGGTCCATCAACTGGCGCACCATCAACTGGCGGTCCACAACGTCCCGGAGGCGGTGCACCAAATCGTGGTCCTGGTCGCGGCGGTACAGCAGGAGCATTTGGAAAAAATGCCAGCAAGAGCAGCAAGCGCAAACCTAAATCTAGAAAAGCCTTACGCGATGAATTCGACAATATGCAAGCGCCACAATTGGGTGGCGCAGTTATTCCACACGGTGATGGAAAGACTCCGATCCGCATGCGTCGTGGTTCAACTCTTGCAGATTTCGCTGAAAAGATTGGCGCAGATGCAGCAGCACTTGTTGCAGCGCTTTTCCACTTAGGTGAAATGGTTACTGCAACACAATCAGTTGATGCAGATACCTTTGAAATTCTCGGTGCTCAACTTGGATATGTAATCCAAATTGTTAGCCCTGAAGATGAAGACCGTGAACTTCTACAAGATTTCGATATCGACTTGGCGCAAGAACTTGCTGACCTTGATGCCGATCTCTTAGTAGCGCGCCCACCAGTTGTAACTGTCATGGGACACGTCGATCACGGTAAGACCAGTTTGCTAGATGCGATCCGTAAATCTGAAGTTCTAAGGACTGAGGCCGGCGGAATTACTCAGCACATCGGTGCCTACCAAATTCACCACGATCATGATGGTGTAAACCGAGCAATTACCTTTATTGATACTCCTGGTCACGAGGCCTTTACCGCAATGCGTGCTCGCGGTGCCAAGGTCACAGATATCGCAGTATTGGTAGTTGCAGCCGATGACGGCATTATGCCGCAGACAATCGAAGCTTTAAATCACGCACAAGCAGCCGATGTTCCAATTGTGGTTGCCGTTAACAAGGTTGATAAAGAAGGCGCAAACCCAGATAAGGTCCGCCAACAATTAACCGAGTACAACTTGATCGCTGAAGAATATGGTGGCGAAACGTTATTCGTAAACGTCTCTGCTAAATCTGGCGTTGGCGTAAATGATTTGATCGATGCCATTTTGCTAACAGCGGATGCGGCTATTGATTTGCGCGCAGTTGCACAAGATTCTGCTCGTGGTGTTGCTATTGAAGCGCATCTCGATCGTGGTCGTGGGCCTGTTGCTACCGTGCTTGTACAACGCGGAACTCTACGAATTGGTGACGCTATCGTTGCCGGCGGATCATTTGGTCGCGTTCGTGCGATGCTCGATGAAGATGGTAAAAATCTAGAAGTTGCTGGGCCATCACGCCCGGTTCAGGTTCTCGGATTTACATCGGTGCCTAGCGCTGGCGATACTTTCCTAGTTGCCGATGAAGACCGCACTGCCCGTCAGATTGCAGAAAAGCGTCAGGCCGCAGAACGTAACGCTCAGCTTGCTAAGGCGCGTAAGAAAGTCTCACTTGAAGACTTTATGGAACAGTCCAAGGTCTCAACTCTTAATCTCATTCTTAAGGGTGACGTATCTGGTTCTGTGGAAGCACTTGAAGATGCACTGATGCAACTCGATGTTGGCGCCGAAGTAGATCTTCGTGTTATTCACCGTGGTGTTGGCGCAATCACCAAGAGCGACATCACCTTGGCATCGGCATCTACTGCAGTTGTGATCGGCTTTAACGTTAAGCCAGAACCACAGACTGCAATCTATGCGGATCAAGAAGGCGTCGAAGTTCGCTTCTATTCTGTTATCTATAACGCAATAGAAGAGATTGAACTTTCACTTAAGGGCTTGCTCAAGCCAGAGTACGAAGAAATCGTTCTGGGTAATGCCGAAGTCCGCGAGATCTTTAAATCATCAAAGGCTGGAAATATCGCTGGTTCTGTCGTCCGCGACGGTGTCATTCGACGCAACGCGAAAGCGCGCATCATGCGTGGAACGGAGATCATCACAGATGAACTCACAATCGATTCGCTCAAGCGCTTTAAAGACGATGCAACTGAAGTCAAAGAAGGCTTCGAGTGCGGTATTGGTCTTGGCAATATGAAGGATCTGCAAATTGGAGACACAATCCAGGTCTTCGAGATGCGTGAGAAGAAGCGCGCTTAATTATGGGCCAATCACATCGCACTCAGAAAGTTGCCGATCGCATCAAAGTGGTAGTGGCGCAGTTGCTTGAGACGAAGATAAAAGATCCTCGTCTTGGCTTCGTCACTGTCACAGATGCGCGCGTAACTGGAGACTTGCAGAATGCATCTATTTTCTACACCGTATTTGGCGATGACGAACAACGCGCTGCAACTGCGGCAGCGCTAGAAAGTGCTAAAGGTGTTATCCGCAGCGCAGTCGGTCGTGATCTGCAGACTCGCATCACACCAACAATCGAATTCTTCGAAGATGGACTCCCCGAATCTGCTAAAGCGCTCGATTCCTTATTAGATAAAGTCCACGAATTAGATGCTGAAGTTGCACAACTACGAAAGAACGCATCATTTGCAGGGGGAGAAGATCCTTATAAAGTCCCCAAAGTAATCGAAGATTAACTACTCATGTCTGATGGTTTTCTCGTTGTAGATAAAGCACCTGCAATGACTAGCCATGATGTTGTGGCGGTTGCTCGAAAATCACTTGGAACTCGCAAAGTTGGACATGCCGGAACTCTCGACCCCATGGCAACTGGCGTTTTAGTTCTGGGATTTGGCAACGGAACTCGTTTACTGCAATACATCACCGATGGAGACAAGTCATACACAGCAACTGTTGTTCTGGGTGCTGCAACAGTTACTGATGATCACGAAGGTAAAGTAATTTCAGAGGCTGATGCTTCGAAAATTACAGATGATGAAATTCGTATCGGTTTATCCAAGATGGTTGGCCAAATCCAGCAACGTCCAAGTTCTGTTTCGGCAGTCAAAGTAGATGGAGAACGCGCTTATGACAGGGTACGTGCAGGAGAAGTCTTTGAACTCGCAGCGCGCACCATCACAATTTCAGCATTAGATGTCTTAGACATTCGCCACTTGGGTGCGCGAATTGAAATTGATATCGATCTAAGTTGCTCGGCTGGAACATTCGTTCGTGCCATTGCTCGTGATTTGGGTACAGACCTTAAAGTTGGTGGACATCTTTGTGCGCTACGTCGCACCAGAGTCGCTGGCTTTGCGATTTCGCAAGCGATCACCTTTGCAGATCTGAAGTCGCAATCTTTTACCCCACTTGAACTCACAGATGTTGCGCGGGCCACTTTCGCAGTCCGTGAGTTAGCCCTTGATGAAGTTTTAGAGCTTTCCTTTGGAAGGCCACTGCCACTGAATTCAAGTGATGAGGTATTTGCCGCCTTATCACCTGATAATCGATTAATCGCTCTGCTTAAGAACGAATCAGGTAAGGCCAAACCAGTCGCCGTTTTTGCAGCGGCCAATTAATCAGCGATAATTATCAAATGACCACTGGCAGCGTTGTACTCATCGGAGTCTTCGATGGCGTTCATAAAGGCCATC
>SHVF01000045.1 GCA_009691135.1 Candidatus Planktophila sp. | reverse complement strand
CGCTTTAGCTTGGCTAAGTTTTGCTTTGCTGAAACTAACTTCTTCTGGATTAAGAAAAGTTCACCCTGGTATTCAAGTGCGCCGAGGTGGTTTGGATCAATCTTTAGCGCTTTTAGGTAATAGCCACCAGCTTGGTTGTACTGGCCCAATTTTCGTGAAGCGAAACCCAATAAATTATTAACATCAGCGTTATTTAAAACGATTCGATCAACTCTCTTGAGTTCAGTTAGCGCCTGACGAAAATTTTTTGCTGCTATCAAGGAACGACTCAGCGCTAACTCATCAACCGCAACTTCCGTTGTTGGTGTCGGTGTTGGTGTCGGTGTTGGCGTTGGTGTCGGTGTTGGTGTTGGTGTTGGTGTTGGTGTTGGTGTTGGTGTCGGTGTTGGTGTCGGTGTTGGTGTCGGTGTTGGTGTTGGTGTCGGTGTTGGCGTTGGTGTTGGTGTTGAGACTGGTGTTGGTGTTGGTGTTGAGACTGGTGTTGGTGTTGAGACTGGTGATCCAGTATCTGCTGCGTTTAAAGTGAGCATTTGCGTGAGCGAGATGGAAAGCACTAACGCACAGGTGCTGATTCGTCTTCTCATTAGAAAAGAATTAATGACTTTGCTGGTTCTAGCGCAGATTCATTCTCACGTTCCCGACGGACTACACGTTCTGGTTGACCGATCCCGGCCATAATAATGCTCCTTATCTCTGTCGTTATATTAGCAGCGTGAAAGTACAAGTTCATCTTGAGATGAGATTCTTTCGCAATCCCATTGTGGGGGTGACTTATCCGATCCCAGTATCGTCCACGTTATGAACAGGAGTTATTCGTGTTTAGCGTTATCTACTTATTAGGTTTTTTACGTTTTCCAACACCTTGCTAACACCGGCAGAGAATTAGGGAGACTTACTGCACATACTCACGCTTAAATCACTTACTGTAGATACTAAGTGACACGCTTAGACACGTATAAGAAAACTTTGACTTTGTGGGGCTCACTGGTTCGATCCCAGTATCGTCCACGTATGGATAACAAAGAGCCTCGCAAGGGATTCCTCGGTGAATGGGATCGCCTCTCACCAAACATGCGCATAGTCGCTGTGATTCTCCTTATCATTCCTGTCTTTCTCTATCCCCCATCAGTTTTTCTCTATATGGGTTATGCAATTTATTCGAATGTTCGAGATAAGCGAAAGAAGTAGTGGCAGAGGTGACAACAAAAGATCCCAGCCGCGCATCCTACTTTCCGGCGATCGAAAAAATTACGGCGAGAAAATAAAGTACCGGTAAATAGTTAAGATCGAATCAGGTGCTTAGCCGCCAGATAAAGCGCAAGGACTCGGTGAAAATAACCTCTTGGTCGTGGTCTAAAGGCGCAACGTGATAACTGTTATACAAAATCACCTGCCTTTTTTCGGATGAGCCGATCTCGCTCACAATGATCTCTGAATTCGACGCGGGCAAGGTGTGGTCGCTCGCGCTGCGAAAAAGCAATAGCGGCAATTTGATGGTCGATAACAGAGGACGGGTCTCCTCCAGCAATCGCAGCATTTGATGCGCAGCACGCAATGGTGTCCGATCGTATTTCCACTGAATTACATCGCCTGCCTTGATATCAGAGCCCACCGTGCCAAAACTCTTAACCATCCGCGATGCAATTTTGACCGCGGTGGGCCATATGTTCTTACGGTGAATCATTGGGTTTACCAAAATCAGGCCAGTCAATTGAGATTGATAACGCGATGCCACATGCAGGGATACCGCCGCCCCCATAGAAAAACCACATAGAAATACTTTCTCGCACTTGCTAAGTAAATGATTTACATGACGTTCAATTTCGGCAGGCCATTGCTGCCAACTTACGTTATCTAAATCTGCAATTGAGGTTCCATGCCCAGGCAATAATGGGACTCGAACAGTAAAGCCATGGCTATTTAAGAATTCGGCCCATGGCCGCATAACAGATGGAGTACTGGTGAAGCCGTGAACAAGAACGATTCCGATCTTCGAGTTCTCACCATTTCCCTGTGCAGTCCACGCGGTAATCGCCTCTTGCGGTGCACCTTCTAAACTCATTTCCATATATTACCCGCGCCTGCATGTCACTGATCTGGAATACGCTAGTGAATTATGAGTGAAGAATCGGAAAAAGTTTCTAAGCTTGCCGATCATCGCCCTCTGAATGAGGTTGTCTTTGTTATCTTGGACTTGGAAACATCCGGCGCCGCTCCTTCAACTGGCGCCGCTATCACCGAAATTGGTGCGGTAAAAGTACGCGGTGGGGAAATAATCGGAGAATTTCAGACCTTTGTTAATCCCCAACATGGCCTATCGGATTTCATCACCTCATTAACTGGGATTACCGATGAGATGTTGGCTGATGCGCCCAAAATTAAATCCGTTCTGCCCGATTTCTTTGAATTTCTTGGTTCACATGAAGAGACGGTATTGGTGGCTCACAATGCGCCATTTGATTTAGGTTTCCTCAAAGCCGCTGCCGCCAAACATAAATATCCTTGGCCGCAATACCCCGTAATCGATACCGTTCGAATTGCCAGATCAGTTTTAGATAGAGATGAAGTCCCTAATTGCAAACTATCAACCCTTGCCACCTTCTTCGGAGCAACCACTTCACCAACGCACCGCGCTCTAGATGATGCGCGGGCAACTGTGGATGTGCTGCACGGGATATTTGAAAGGTTAGGCACTTTTGAAGTTACAACTTTGCACGAACTTTTAAACTTTAAACGCAAACGCGGCAAACGTGCCCTGGATTAACTCTTAGCGATCTCCTGCGTCAACAGCGCCCACTTTTCAAGCAAAGATTCGGCAGCACCAGAATCAACAGCACTTGCCGCTTTCGCAAGCGATTTAATGAGTCGCTCGTGAATTCCCAACTCTTTCTCGCCATCAAAGGCAGCAATCGCTGCAGCAGCATTTAAAAGTACTGCATCACGGGGCGCACCTTTTTCACCACCGAAAATGGCCTTGGTGATTCGTGCATTCTCATCTGCATCTCCCCCAACCAAGGCTTCGATGGGAGCATTTGCCAATCCGAAATCTTTGGCATCAATGCGATCGCTGGATATCTCACCTTTACCGAACGATAGAACAGAAGTTGAAGTGGCCAGAGTTATCTCATCAAGACCATCATCGCCTCGAAAAACGAATCCTTCTACGCCACGATCTGATAAAACTTGCGCCATAACCAGATGCATTCGCTCGTTTGCAACACCGATTGCCGCTGCTTGTGGTCGCGCCGGATTAGCAAGTGGACCCAAGATATTAAAGACAGTTGCCGTGGCCAGCTCTTTACGTGCAGGTGCTGCAAAACGCATCGCTGGGTGAAAAACAGGGGCAAAACAGAAACCAATTCCCAGTTCTGCAACGGTCCTGGCTACTTGTTCTCCATTTAAATTTATCGCTACTCCCAGGGCTTCCAGTAAATCTGCGGCCCCCGATTTTGAGGAAGCAGCGCGATTGCCGTGCTTCACAACCCTTGATCCAGCAGCTGCTGCAATGATGGCAGCTGTTGTTGAAATATTTATCGTGTGTGCCCCATCTCCGCCGGTCCCGACGCTGTCAACAGCCCTTGCCATAATCGATATCGGTGCACAGTGTTGGTACATCTGATCTACAAGGGCGCCAACTTCTTCTGGCGTTTCACCTTTATTTTTCAGCGCAAGTAAGAATTTCTTCAGAATCTCTATCTCGGAGCGATCTTCCAAGACTTCTTGCATGAAAAATTGCGCCTCTTGTGGGGTCAGATCTAATCCACTTTCCAATTTGGAGATAGCAGCATCCCAATCAAGAGGTCTCATCTTTAGCGACCTTTTGTTAGCGAATTGACGCGGCAGTTTGGGTGCGCAATAAATTTGCGACGGTATTTGCCAATGTAAATGGATCGATCGGATGTATAACACTTGCCTCGGCGCGCGACCATGCGGCGAGCCATGCATCCTCGTGTCGTCCTGTGATTAGCAAAACCGGCGGGCAATTAAAAACTTCGTCTTTAAGTTGGCGGGCAACTCCCATCCCACCTTCAGGAACAGCTTCGCCATCTAAAATAAATAGATCGGCCCGTAGGTCCCCAGAAACACTTTTGCGATCCACGAATGCGCGAAGTGCCGGGCCTGTGGCAAATTCCTGGATCTGATGCTCCGGCATATCGGCGGCGACTCTTTTGCCAAGGGCGCCAACGATTGCCGCGCGCACTGATGCATCATCGGAATAAACGATAATGATCGGCTTGGGCGCTGTAGTCATGGCGCTAAGTGTAATCAAAGGGTTGTGTATCTAGAGACAGTTTTGGGCTCACATTTAGCGTGACCCGTTTCACCCAAAAGTTGCGAATTTAAGGGGCAGAACTCTGCTTCTTAATAGGTAGGTGAGCGTACTTTCAGGGATACTTGCTCTCATGAGTAGTTCAACTATCGCGGCCCCACACAAGATCAACCGCCCCAACCTGGTGGCTGTTGGAACTATTGTTTGGCTCTCTAGCGAGTTAATGTTTTTCGCAGCGCTTTTCGCAATGTATTTCACAACTCGCGCTGTGCAGGGACCAGCGACTTGGCTGGAATCAACGGAGCTGCTCAATATCCCATTTGCCGCTCTTAATACAACAGTTCTAGTCCTTTCATCGGTGACGTGTCAGTTCGGGGTATTTGCGGCAGAACGATTCCAAGCAAAGCGCACCGGTTCTATCTTGAACTTCAAAACTTGGGGAATGCGTGAATGGTTCGCTCTGACTTTTTTAATGGGCGCATTCTTTATCGCCGGCCAAATTTATGAGTACGCAGCCTTGACGGTTGAAGGATTAACGCTTGCATCAAATGCTTTCGGTTCGGTCTTTTTTATCGCAACGGGCTTCCATGGTTTACACGTAACGGGTGGCTTGATTGCATTCTTAATTGTCATGGTCCGCGTTGCCAAGGCACGGCGCTTTACCCACAACCAAGCAACAACTGCAATCGTTGTTTCGTATTACTGGCACTTCGTAGACGTTGTTTGGATCGCGCTATTTTCTGCTATCTATCTAATTAAATAAGAACCTACCAGGAAGAAACGGAAATTATTTTGAAGCGTCTCTCGCAGTTTCGCAGACATCGCATAGTTGCGCCCCTTTTATTGGTGCTCGCGTTGTTATCAATCGGGACAACTTTCTCGATCGCTGGAGCAGCAACTGGTGAACCGATTACTGCAGCAGAACGATCAGCGCTTATTGATGAGGGGCAAAGAATTTTTCTTAAGGGATGTTCTTCTTGTCACGGCATCAATTTAGAAGGCAGTGCAATAGCCCCCGCTCTTATTGGTGTGGGTGCGGCATCTGTTGATTTTCAAGTAGGAACTGGTCGTATGCCAGTTGCTGATATGAGCGTACAAATCGCTCGAAAAGATCCTGTCTACAATGAAAAACAGGTTGAAGCACTTGCCGTATATGTCGCATCTCTTGCCCTTGGACCAGAAATTCCTGGAGAAGAACACTTAAATTATGAACGTGATGGTTCAACTGCAGAGGGTGGCGAACTCTTTCGCACCAACTGCGCAATGTGTCATAACTTTGCAGGACAAGGTGGTGCGCTAACACAAGGTAAATATGCGCCCACCGTTATGGGGGTAAAAGCTCGCCATATTTATGAAGTGATGGTCACCGGTCCGCAATCAATGCCGGTTTTTTCAGATAAGACAATCACGCCAGAAGAAAAACTTTCCATCATCAAGTGGATAAAGGCGGCAGAGGCTGAACCACAGCTAGGTGGCGCCTCACTTGGGCGCGTCGGTCCGGTTACAGAAGGTTTATTAGTTTGGACACTTGGACTTGGACTACTTGTTGGTGTTGCTGTTTGGTTAGCGATGAAGGCGAGATAGATCATGTCGAATGAAATCGAAGCCATAAAAGATCCTGGTTTACCTGCGCACGTTCATCGCCGCGCTGACACTGACCCAAAAGCTGCCCTAAAAGCAGAGCGCCAAGTGGCGATTCTCTTTTTACTATCCGCCCTTGGCACGCTAACTTTAATTGGATCCTATTTTTTTATTCCGCAAGATGCTTTTATCTTTTTCCCGGTATTGGGAAACACAAATGCGCATCAACTCTTTTTGGGTCTAGGTATGGCCGCGTCTCTATTCTTCATTGGAATGGGCGCAATTCATTGGGCTAAGACGTTAATGCCAGATGAAGAAGTCATCATCCAACGTCACGAATTTCGTTCCGAGGATGAAGATCGCGCAGACTTGATTGCAACAGCCAAAGCTGGCGCTGCCGCAGCAGGACTTGGGCGTCGCTCACTCATAAAAAGATCACTTGCACTTTCACTTGGTTTGGTTGGTTTGTCTCCACTTATTTTGCTTCGCGATTTAGGACCATTGCCGGGAGATGAACTTAAAAAGACATCGTGGAAAGCCGGCACTCGACTTGTAACAGATCCAGGTGATCGGCCAATTCGCGCCGATGATTTGGAAGTTGGCGCCGTTGCCCAAACACTTCCGCAAATTGGCGAGGGTGTGCACCGAAAGCTTTCTGACATTGGCAAAGATGCAGTGTTGTTGATCCGTTTGCGTCCAGAAGAATTTAATCTTGATGCCGAGAGACTTTCTTGGACTCATGAAGGAATCATCGCGTTTTCAAAGATTTGTTCACATATGGGTTGCGCAGTTGCCCTCTATGAACAACAAACGAAGCACTTGCTCTGCCCATGCCATCAATCAACATTTGATGTGACTCGCGCAGCCAAGGTTATTTTTGGACCTTCTGCTCGACCTCTCCCCCAACTCGCAATTACGGTAGATTCTGAAGGGTACCTAATTGCCAAACAACCGTTTTCTGAACCCGTCGGACCTAGCTTCTGGGAGCGCTCATCATGACAGCAAGTGAAAGAATCGCAGGAACTGTCGCCAACTACGTTGACGAAAGAACTGGCGCAGCCAAATGGATGAAGAAGAACCTCACAAAGGTCTTCCCTGATCACTGGTCTTTCTTGCTTGGCGAAATTGCACTTTACTCATTCGTAATTTTACTTTTATCTGGAACATTTCTTACTTTTTGGTTTGATCCTTCACAGCGTGAAGTAATTTATGATGGCAGTTACGCTCCGCTTAAAGGTCTAGAAATGTCGGCGGCTTACGCTTCAACGCTGGACATCTCATTTGAAATTCGTGGTGGTCTCTTGATGCGCCAGATTCATCACTGGGCAGCGCTTATCTTTATGGCAGCAATCGTTGTTCACTTAATGCGCGTTTATTTCACTGGAGCTTTCCGCAAGCCGCGTGAATTTAACTGGATCATCGGTGTTGGACTTCTAACACTTGGAATTGTGGAAGGTTTCCTCGGATACTCACTTCCAGATGATCTACTTTCGGGAACAGGAATTCGAATTGCCGAGGCGATTATTCAAGCCTTACCAGTCGTAGGTTCCTATTTGGCCTTCTTCACATTCGGCGGAGCATTCCCTGGCGAAGCATTTATTCCACGTATTTACACCGTCCACGTTCTATTGTTGCCGGGCGCATTCTTAGCCTTAATTACTGTGCACTTAATGTTGGTTTGGTATCAGAAGCACACTCAGTACCCGGGTCCAGGTCGCACAGAGAAAAATGTCGTTGGCTATCCATTATTCCCCGTTTACATGGCAAAAGCTGGTGGATTCTTCTTCATCGTTTTTGGCGTTACCGCATTCCTTGGAGCCGTTGCATCAATTAACCCAATTTGGTTATACGGTCCTTACACGCCGGGACAGATTTCCGCCGGTTCACAACCCGATTGGTATATGGGTTGGTTAGATGGACTTGTCCGAATGGCGCCACCGCTTGAGACTTACTTATTTGGACGCACAATTTCGTGGAATATTCTGATTCCAGGTCTGATCGTTCCGGGAATTCTCTTTACGGGGATGGCACTTTATCCATTCATCGAAAGTTGGATGACTGGTGATAAGCGCGAACATCACTTACTTGATCGCCCACGCAATGCACCAAATCGCACCGCACTTGGTGTCATGTCGCTTACCTTTATGTTAGTTGCGTTAATTAACGGTGGTAATGACATCATCGCGATAACTTTTGATCTATCAATAAATCAGATTATGTGGTTCTCTCGTATCGGAATCTTCGTTCTTCCGCCACTGGCATTTGTGATCACCAAACGTCTATGTTTATCCTTACAACGTGCAGACCGTGATCTAGTTCTACATGGTCGCGAAACCGGTCGCTTAGTGATGATGCCGCATGGAGAATTTGTGGAAGTCCACGAACCAATTTCGCCTGAAAAGGCTTGGCTGCTTACTCAACACGAACAAAATCCGCCACTAGCACTTGAAGAAATTGACCTGCGTGGAGTTCGACGCCCTGGTGTGTTAAAGAACAAACTGCGTGCTCGTTTGAGCAAGGCGCACGCAGTGGCAATTCCTAAAGTAACCGCGGAAGATCTCAAAGCGATCGAAAACCACTAATTACTCTCGCAGATAGTTTTTAGTCTTATCGGGCTTTTCTCTAGACGCGTTAGTACTTTCTGTTCTAGTGAGGCGCGGTCTCAGGTAGTGGCTTTTCGTACTCTGTTACGAAACCGATAATGCTAATAACTAGCGCTCCGAGTGCGATAACCGTTAGCCACCAACCAATAATCAATGAAAGTCCCAGCGCCATCGAACTCAAAGCAACCGGTAACGGCCACCATGAATGAGGACTGTAGAACCCGAGTTCTCCGGCGCTATCTGCAATTTCACCAGTCGGGCGATCTTC
>SHVF01000007.1 GCA_009691135.1 Candidatus Planktophila sp. | reverse complement strand
TGGGTGCGCATTCGTTCGAGTTGATCATCGGGAAGCTCGCGCAGGATTGAATTGGCGTTAGTTGCAGCAAGTGCATCAACAATCATTAAATCTCGAAGGCGTTCTAGGAAATCGCCAGCAAATCTGCGGGGGTCATGTCCTGATTCGATAACCTGGTCCACGGTCTTAAATAACGTTGCACCATCACGGGCGGCGAGCGCGTCAACGGCATCATCTAGAAGTGCGCCATCTGTATATCCAAGAAGTTGAATTGCGATTTCATAGCTGACGCCATCAGAACCAGCACCTGCAAGTAGTTGACCAAGCACTGAAAGCGCATCACGGACTGAGCCGCCGCTGGCGCGTACAACTAAAGAAATAACACCTTTTGCAACGGTGGCACCTTCTTCTTTGCAGATCTTTTCAAGATGCTCGCCCAAGATTCCGGGTGGAACAAGACGGAATGGATAGTGATGGGTACGAGAACGAATTGTTGAGATTAACTTTTCGGGTTCGGTTGTTGCAAAGATAAAAATTACGTGGGGAGGCGGTTCTTCGACAACTTTCAAAAGCGCGTTGGCAGCTCCTGGCCCAAGTTGGTGAGCTTCATCGATAATGTAAATCTTGTAACGGCTTTGTACTGGTGCAAAGAAAGCTTTATCGCGCAGATCGCGAGCATCGTCGACTAAACCATGTGTTGCCGCATCTAGTTCGATGACATCGAGTGAACCCGGGCCATTGGCAACTAAATCTTTACAAGATTGGCAAAGTCCACACGGAGTTGGGGTTGGGCCTTTTTCACAGTTAAGTGAGCGCGCCATGATACGAGCGCTAGAAGTTTTTCCGCAACCACGAGGTCCGCTAAATAAATATGCGTGATGAGTTTTTCCGGAAGTGAGTGCATTCGAAAGTGGAACAGTGACATGCTCTTGCCCGATTACATCTGCAAATACCGATGGTCGATACTTGCGATACAACGCGAGTGACATATTCACTCCTCTCTTCTGCGCACGAATATTTACAACCTATTACAAATCACTGACCTGCACTATATAAAGGACCCCTCACGCACCCATCAGAGCACGCCTACCCTTGCTGTATTCCTACCCTGGGGGAGTTCAGCGCGGTAATGCCGCGTGAGGGATCTGGCGTAAGCATAGTTATTACACCTATACCCTTAGCCAGTCGGGAGCGATCCCGCCAGGAGGATTCGCATAGCGGCCGAGTGCGCACGCTTGGAAAGCGTGTAAAGGGCAACCTTTCGAGGGTTCAAATCCCTCATCCTCCGCACTAAAAGTTAAATCTCGACCCCAATAAATTTTGTCTCGAGAAATTCGTGAATACCGTCAAAGCCACCTTCGCGACCCAGTCCCGATTGCTTAACGCCACCGAATGGCGCGGCGGGATCTGAGATAAGTCCACGGTTGATGGCAACCATGCCAGATTCAATTGCTTCAGATATCTGGATCGCGCGTTTTAGATTTTCAGAATAAACATAACTTATTAGTCCAAAATCGGTGTTATTCGCCAATTCAATTGCTTCAGCATCAGTGTCGAATATAACAACTGGGGCAACCGGACCAAATACTTCGTGGTTCAAGATTTCAGCTTTTTTATCAACCTCTAGAACTGTTGCAGGATAGAAAGCACCTGGGCCATCCGGGGTTTTGCCACCAGTTAGCACCTTTGCGCCAGCCTTAATCGAGTTATCAACTAGCTCTGCAATCTTGTTGCGCTCTTTGACTGAAACACTGGCACCAAGTTGAACGCCAGCATCGCGTCCTCGGCCCATAACAAATGCACCCATTGCAGCCGCAAACTTTTCCATAAATTCTTTTGCAACCGGGCGTTGCACATAAACTCGGTTTGCTGCGGTGCAAGCAGCGCCACCATTGCGCATCTTGGCGAGCATTAAACCTTTAACTGCCTCATCCACGTTGGCATCATCCATAATTACAAATGGTGCATTTCCGCCGAGCTCCATTGAGCAACGAATAACGTTGTCAGCTGCTTCTTTCAAGATGATGCGGCCAACTTCGGTTGAACCAGTAAATGAAAGATTCTTAACGCGTTTATCGTGCAACATTTTTGCGATTGCTGGACCAGTAGGTGTTGGCAGAATTAAATTCACTACTCCTTTAGGAACTCCTGCACGATCCAAAATATCCACAATTGCGAGCGCGGTAAGTGGTGTTTCACCTGCCGGTTTTAAAATCATGGTGCAGCCCGCTGCAATTGCTGGACCAATCTTTCGTGTGGCCATTCCGGCTGGAAAGTTCCAAGGTGTTATGAGAATTGAAAGGCCAACTGGTTGGTGCGTAACAAGAATTCGTTTGTCGCCACTTGGTGAGATTCGGAAATCACCAGTTATACGAACTGCCTCTTCAGAGAACCAACGGAAAAATTCTGCAGCGTATGCAACTTCACCTTTTGCATCAGGTAGCGCTTTTCCATTCTCTTTCGAAATTAACTCGGCTAAGTAATCTGCTTCTTGCGTCATAAGTTCAAATGCTTTGCGCAGAATTTCACCGCGTACGCGGGGTGCGGTCTTGGCCCAGGCGGGTGCGGCGCGATCGGCGGCGGCAAGGGCGGCTTCAATTTCGGCATCTCCGGCGGTGGCAACTTTGGCGATTACCGAGCCATCACTTGGATCAATTACATCCAAAGTCCCGTTTCCATCGACCCATTGACCATCTATATATAACTGAGTGCGCATAAGATGAGCATACTGAACAGGCAATTAGACGCGCCAGCCGCGGTAACTGAAGGAGTTCGTGTGCCAAAGTCATGGACAGATGGTGCGCCGCAGCCTGTTGCAATGCAAGAAAGTGCCCACCTTAAGGATCCGCTTAGCTACAAGATTAAGCGGCATTTTTTAGGTGCTGCACTCAATCGCCACTCACTTGGTAACCAACGCCTTAGCAAGCGTAATGCTTATGGAATCCTTTCATCCGACTGCATCTCATCTTCGGCGTATGGCGGCGAGCAGATACTTGTAGCGCTGATTCCCGCCTTCGGATTAGCAGCTTTCACAATCTTTCCAACAATGTTGGCAGTCGTTCTTCTTATGCTTCTGGTTATTACTTTTTCATATCGTGATGTGATAGGAACATATACAAAGTCTGGTAGCGCTTACGTCGTGGCACGCGAGAATTTCGGCCGAGTTACATCCCAAGTAGCAGCGATTGAGTTGATGTTTGGCTATATCATCACGGTGGCAATTCAATCAGCTGCCGGTGTCGCTGCAATTATCTCCACTTTCCCGGAAATAAATGACTATAAAGTACATATAACCGTAGGAATAGTTCTGCTACTTACATTTGTCAATCTCCGGGGAGTGAAAGAAGCCGGGTTAATATTTGTGGTTCCTTCATATCTTTTTATTATGGGAATGTTCATTGTATTTGCAATGGGTGTTTATCGTTACTTTGATGGATCTTTACCAATTTACTCTGCACAAACAGAAGGGCTTGTTGAAATTGGCCAAGCCCAGGGATTGATCTCGCTAGCCGCAGTTCTTTACATCCTAAAAGCATTTGCAAATGGAAGTGCATCTCTGACCGGTATTGAGGCTATTTCAGATAGCGTTCCTATCTTTAAGTCACCAGAACATAAAAATGCAAGACAGGTGCTGCTCTTAATGAGCGCGACCCTGGCAATACTTATTGTGGGTATCGGATGGTTGGCGAAAGAGACTCTTGCTATCCCTTATGCCGATGGAACACCTACCGTCATCTCGCTTGTTGCAAAAGCTGCTTTAGGTGAGAGCGTTGTTGGTTCGGTGCTTTTCATCCTCACCCAGCTAGGAACAATGCTTATTCTTTTCGCTGGGGCAAATACCTGCTTTAGCGCATTTCCAAATATGGTTAATATCGTCGCTACAGATGGCTATCTACCAAAGAGATTAAGCCAAAGGGGACACCGACTAGTTTTCTCTAACGGTATATTTTTTATTGCAGGTGGTGCTCTTATTTTAGTAATTGCAACCCAGGCGAGTATTACGGTATTGGCCGCAATATATGCCCTAACCGTATTTATTGGTTTTTCACTCACAAGCGCAGGCATGACAAAGAAATCCTGGAATGCCAGTTCGCTCAAGATAAATTCTAAGGTTTTACTTCACGGAATTACGGCTGTCATTTCTTCTTTTACTGTTTTAGTTCTGATTACTTTAAAGTTTGCGGAAGGTACCTGGGTGGTTGTCATCGGATCACCAATATTTATATTGATAATGTTACATTTCAATAAACAGTACAATCGTGAGCAAGAAGCTTTGATGGTCTCGTCAGAACAAGAGCGGGCGACAACGATTGTTCGCCATAACGTCACAGTCTTGGTCGATAACGTGGATCTAGCAACTGTCGGCGCTATTCGTTACGCGAGAAGTTTAAAACCTCGTAATTTAAGCGCCGTTCACTTTGTAATCGATGATCGCAGAGCAGAAGAGATTAAAGATGCCTGGGCTAAGTCTGATGCCCTCGATGATGTCACTCTAGAATTAATTGATTGCTCTGACCGCCGATTAGCGAATGCCGCACTTGATTACGCAATCCGTATGACAGAGAAAAGTGATGTGGAATTAACTCTTCTCCTCCCGCGTCGCGCGTATTCTGGTTTCTTGGGTCGTTTACTGCACGATCAAACAGCTGAAGAAATTGCTGCTCCAATTTCACAATTACAACGGGTGGTCGCAACGATTGTTCCTTTTGACGTGGATCGCATCACTTCTGGATCACAATTGACTGTCCAACCACAAACTGTTGCCACAAGAGCTTCTGTGTCATCAACTGAATTATTCAAGCCAGTCAAAGATGTAATCAAACCAACTGAACCGATTAGCCATTACGCCGAAGATTTAACGCCGATTGGAAAGATTCAATGGCGACAGCGCGCGCAGGTTCAAGGTCAAGTTACTGCGATAAAGAGTGCTGCAAAAGGTGCTGCTCCACTATTGCAGGTGGAAGTTTGGGATCAATCCGGTGGAGTAACACTTTATTTCTTAGGCCGACGCGAGATCGCGGGCTTGGAAGTCGGTGCTCAAATTCGTGCAGAAGGAATGGTTGGCGAAGAAGAAGGTGTTCTTACTATCTTGAATCCTTCTTACCAATTGCTCGTTTAGTTACCGTTGACCTTCAAAGAAGTCAGTTAATAATTTTGCACATTCGCTTTCGCGAATTCCTGTTGTCACATTTACTTTATGAAGTGCGCGAGGGTCGCGAATAACGTCCCAAACCGAGCCAACTGCGCCAGCTTTTTCATCCCACGCACCAAATATCAGATTCGAAATACGTGATTGCGCAATCGCGCCCGCACACATTGCGCATGGTTCGAGCGTGACTATGAGCGTGCAACCATCTAGGCGTGAATTTTCTATATTAGATGTGGCGCTACGGATTGCCACAATTTCGGCGTGCGCGGTTGGATCGTTATTCGCTTCTCGTTCATTAGACCCAGTTCCGATAATTTGGCCATCTTTATTTACAACAATTGCTCCTACTGGAACATCTCCGGTAACGATTGCCTGGCGTGCGATTTCGATCGCTTGATCCATAAGCGATTCTGCTGACTTATTAGAAATTCTTAGAGCTCCAATAGTTCTGAAAATTGTTCTGCAAATCCTAATCGACTAGCGATTGCTTCGAGTTGTTCATCTGGGAAAAGTTCTGCGTCATCACAGAGTGCGGAAAGTTCCATCTGATTAACACCTAAGTCAGCCAAAATATCTAAGTGTCCAACAGGAAGTGGTTCATCTTCTTCTTCCGGGGAATCAAGATCACATAATTCCAAAAAGTCTGCAGCAACTTCGTAATCTATGGCGCAAGTTACATCACTTAAAAACATGCTGATGTGCGAACCAAGGACTCTAATCACCATAAAGAATTCTTCATCGATTGCTAAGAGCGCGATCGCACCGCCATTTGTTTGTTGTGACTTAAGACGATCAATAATGTGTGGTAAATCATGTGCATCAGGGAGAATCGCTAAGTTCCAGCGCCCGTCCTCGTGCCACGCAGCGACTGCTATATCTACCTCGTTCACTATTGCATCGCTCACATCGGACATATTCCCACTCATTGGGCTAGTTGGAAACCCCTGTAAGGTATGAGTCATGAAAGTTCACGTCGCCGACCACCCGCTGGTAACTCACAAATTGACCGTTCTGCGCGATGAAAAAACGGATTCGCCAACATTTCGCCATTTAGTTGAAGAACTGGTGACTCTCCTGGCTTATGAGGCAACCCGCGATGTCCGAACTGAAAAAGTTTCTATTAAGACTCCAGTAACTCAAACCACGGGGTTAAAGCTCTCTGATCCACGTCCGGTGGTGGTACCAATTCTGCGAGCCGGACTTGGCATGCTTGAAGGAATGACACGTTTGATTCCAACTGCCGAGGTTGGTTTTCTCGGAATGGTTCGCGATGAAAAAACTCTGCAAGCCAGTACATATGCCAATCGCTTGCCCGAGAATTTAGCCGGCCGTCAATGTTTCGTACTTGATCCAATGTTGGCAACTGGCGGCACATTAGTTGCTGCAATTAACTTTCTTATCGAACGTGGCGCTAATGACATAACTGTGATCTGCATTCTTGCCGCACCAGAAGGAGTAAAAGTTTTGGAAGATACTTTTGCAAATTCAGGTGTTCCAATAACACTCGTCACTGGTGCACTAGATGAAAAATTAAATGAGCACGGTTATATCGTTCCTGGTCTTGGCGATGCCGGTGATCGTTTATACGGTGTTGTTTAGATGGCATCAACTTCCCCAGGATACGCAATCACAATACGTGTTGAAGGTTCACCTGATCTACAACCTGTTGCCTTAATTACCGCTGAAATTACGGGAGCCGGTGCAACTATTACTGCTCTAGATGTTGTTGAATCGCTACTGGAAAAAGTTGTTATTGACGTAACCTGTGACACGATCGATGCTGACCATGCGCACGAAATTACAACTGCGCTGACGGCACATTCTGGATTAACTGTTCGTAAAGTTAGTGATCGCACGTTTTTGCTCCACCTTGGTGGAAAACTCGAAGTTCAATCAAAGGTGCCACTAAAGACCCGTGATGATCTCTCGCGTGCATACACCCCAGGTGTGGCGCGAATCTGCCAAGCCATCGTTGATGATCCATCGGATGTGCGTCGTTTAACAATGAAGCGAAATACAGTCGCAGTTGTTACCGATGGTTCTGCGGTTTTAGGTTTGGGAAATATTGGACCTGCAGCAGCTTTGCCAGTTATGGAGGGTAAAGCGGCGCTCTTTAAGCGATTTGCTGGTGTTGATGCGTGGCCGGTTTGTTTAGACACTCAAGACGTTGATGAAATTGTTCGAACTGTTCAGTTGATTTCACCTGTGTACGGAGGAATAAATCTGGAA
Source organism: Candidatus Planktophila sp. (assembly GCA_009691135.1). Lineage (GTDB taxonomy): Bacteria > Actinomycetota > Actinomycetes > Nanopelagicales > Nanopelagicaceae > Planktophila. The sequence goes on along the minus strand of SHVF01000007.1, from coordinate 35,134 downwards.
GATATTTCTGCACCCCGATGTTTTGAAATCGAAGCGCGCTTACGAGATTTATTAGATATTCCAGTTTTCCATGACGATCAACATGGAACCGCGATTGTAGTATTAGCTGCTTTAACTAATTCTCTTAATTTAGTTAATAAGAATTTGAGCGAAGTAATAATCGTAATGAGTGGTGCCGGAGCTGCAGGTACTGCCATTGCCAGGTTGCTCACCAAGAGCGGAGCCAAGACAATAATTGCCTTTGATGTAAATGGTTGCGTTACTAAAGGCTTCACTGGAAACATCTCTGATGCCATGAAGGGTGCGGATGTATTTATTGGGGTGAGTGCTCCAAATGTCTTAACGGAAAACGATGTTGCGTCTATGGCAACTGGCTCTATTGTCTTCGCGCTGGCTAACCCCAATCCCGAAATTGATCCAGTGATCGCACGCAAGTATGCAACCGTTGTAGCAACCGGCAGAAGCGATCAACCAAATCAAATCAATAATGTCTTGGCCTTCCCAGGTATTTTCCGTGGGCTACTCGATGCAAATGCTCATAAGATCACGGATGAGTTGCTAATTGCAGCGGCCGAAGCGATTGCATCATGTGTAAGCCCATCTCAACTAAATGCCTCATTTATCGTCCCTAGCGTTTTCGACTCACAAGTGGTCACTAAGGTGGCTGCCGCAGTTAAAAAGAGCGTTTAAATGGAGTTAGCCGCATCATTTGATGCCCAACTCTCTTCGCTTGCCCCATTTATTTTCTATCTAATCATCGGTGCGATTATTTTTATTGAGACAGGCTTACTTTTTGGCTTCTTTTTGCCAGGAGATTCAATTCTTTTTAGCGCAGGTTTAGTGGCAGCAGCGCATGGAAATATAAATATTGTTATTTTAGTATCCATTATTTTTCTTGCCGCTTTTTTTGGAGACCAAGTTGGATTTGTAATTGGACGTGTTGTCGGACGTCCCTATCTAGATAAGAAACAGTCACCGCGAATGCAGCGCATGATTGTAAATGCTGAATCTTTTTATGAGAAAACAGGTTGGTGGGCAGTCGTTGCCGCTCGTTTCTTCCCTTGGATTCGCACATTTGTCCCGCCAATCGCTGGCGCTGCCAAGATGAATTACTACAGATTCTTATCCGCGAATGTTCTTGGTGCACTCTTATGGGGTGTTGGAATTACTTTAGCGGGTTACTATTCAGCGACTTTGCCTTGGGTAAAAAGTTCTTCGTACGCGATTGCAACTTTTTTTATTGGCGCATCCTTAATTTCAACTTGGGTAAATTACCGACGCCGCCCACGACCACACCAAGATAAGTCATAAGAATTCCAGTTACCAAGTAAACGCTGATATGCACACCTTCAGTTGGTGAGTAGAAGTCAATCAATAGCGAACCAACTAGCTGCCCACCAACACTGATTAGTGTGAAGGTTAGAACTCCTAAGTGTTGAACTATCGTTGAAGTGAATGCAATATAAATAATTCCGATAGTTCCACCGGTATACATCCACCACGGGCCAGCAGGAAGTGAAACTATGTCGGTGCGGTTAATCAGCATGCCAATACCTAGGAAGATCACCAGAATTGTTGTTCCCATAATGAAATTAAGCAGAGAAGTAGTAAAACTTTGATGTGTACTTTCATTAATTTGACCGTTTAGCGCTCGTTGCACGCCCACTATTGCCCCAGCAAAGCAACCCAATAAAACCGCAATAACCGAGAGGTTGTTGGCTTCTATGCGATCAAGGACGGAAATTAGCACCGCTAATACGGTTATTCCAGCAGCCGCTAAACGCCTAACGGTGATGTGCTTCTTTCCACCACCAGTTAAACCGATGCGGTCTACTAGTAGTGAGGTAGCGCTTTGGCCAGCAATCGATGCGACTGAATAAATTGCCACGCCAATGATTGGAACTATCTGAGTTTGAACGGCAACAAAACTTCCACCAAGCATGCCAGCAAAGAGAGTCCAAAGTGGAATTTCTTTTCTCGCCACAGCACCACGAAGATTTCTAATTCCATTTTTAATTGCTGGGTTAAAGGCTGAAATTAAAGAAATAATAATTAAGCCTGAACCGAAAGATACAAGTGCGGCTTCAATTGGGTTTCCCATGCGATACGAAAGTTCTCCATTGGCACGTGCTTGTACCGCGATCATTAAACCCGAGATTGCCGCGAGAATATCTAAACGAGAACTGCTCTTATTCAATATTGATAAGTTCACTACGGATGCGTGCCATCAAACTTGCGCTTATCCGCAATCCAATCCATTAATGCAAAAAGAACTCCTGAAATTACAAATGTTAGATGTATAGCGATACGCCAGACGGTTCCTTCCCCTACTTCGTCTTCACCGGAAAGCTCAATAAAATCTTTCAAGAGCTCTATAACAGAAATAGCAACTAGTGAGCCGATCAGCTTTATTTTTAGCCCACTGAAATCAATAGTACCCATCCAATGCGGACGATCTTTTGACTCGGTTGCAATATCAATTCGGGAAACGAAGTTTTCGTATCCAGCAAAAATCACCATCAAAATTAGGTTTGCCAATAGCGTTAGATCGAGCAGCGCCAAAAGTGCCAAGGTAAATTCACTCGCGGACATTTCCACAGTTTTTTCAGCCAAATGCCAAAACTCCACGATAAATCGGTAGGCTAAAAGCACCAAGGCGCCAACTAATCCGAGGTACATCGGAGCTAACAAGAATCGACTACGGAAGAGAACTACTTCTACGGCGTGTGAAATTTTGCTCATGAATATATTTTAACTTATGACTCCAGTAGAAGTGTCACTTCTAGCCATTCCTCCTCGCGAGAGTTAAGTTCCGTCCGCGCATATTCCAGTTCGCTCATTACTCGTGCTAATTCTGCAGGTTCAAAAGCAGCAGCGGCCTGATCCTGTTCTAGTTTGGTTATTCGAACCCTTGCTTTCTCTATCTGTCTTTCTAGGCGTGCTAAATCTTTCTTAAATTGACGTTGCTCTGCCGCAGAAGAAACTGTCTTGCTTTTTTCTTCTGAGCCCGCACTTGGTAATGCAGCTGCCCTTTGCTCGAGATATTGATCCACGCCACGTGGCAAATCACGCAAGACTTTATCGCCCAGGAGGCCAACAAATCGATCACAAACTCTTTCCAGAAAATAGCGATCGTGGGAAATTACGACCAGAGTCCCGCCGTAGCTGTCTAATAGATCTTCAAGTTCAGTAAGGGTTTCGATGTCGAAATCATTTGTTGGCTCATCTAGTAATAAAACATTTGGGGAATCCATTAAAAGGCGGGTCAGTTGTAATCTGCGCTTTTCGCCACCAGAGAGATCCCCAACCGGCGTCCATTGTGAATCTTTATCAAATCCTAATCGTTCACATAGTTGAGATGCGGAAAGTGATTTTCCATTTCCAAGTTCGATATGTGCAGCAACTTTTTCAACTGCTTCAAGAACCCGCCACTGTGGATTTAACTCATCTAAATGCTGCGTTAGAAATGCGGCTTTTACAGTTACGCCAGTTACTAATTTACCTGCAAATGGTTGAATCTCTCCGACCAAAGTACGCATCAAAGTGGTTTTACCAGCGCCGTTGATTCCAACAATTCCAATTCGATCACCTGGACCTACGTTCCAGTAAAGATCATCAATTAAGTCTTTCTCGCCTGCTCGCACTTGCAGATGATGTGCTTCATAGACCGTATTTCCAAGTCGGTTGCGCGCAAACTTTAAGAGTTCACCTTGATCTCGCGGTGCGGGTTCTTCGGCGATTAAGACATTTGCAGCATCAACGCGAAACTTTGGTTTAGTTGTGCGAGCTGGTGCGCCACGTCGCAACCAGGCAAGTTCTTTGCGGATCAAGTTATTTCTTCTGGCATCCATCGCATTTGCTTGGCGCGCACGTTCTGCTTTTGCCAACACAAATGCTGAATAACCACCGTCATACTCTTCGATTTTCCCACCAACAACTTCCCAAGTGCGCTCGGTCACCGCATCTAAGAACCAACGATCGTGAGTAATAACCAATACAGCTAGGGATTTACGGAGATTTAAGTGGCTTGCCAGCCAGGAAACACCTTCCACATCTAAGTGGTTAGTTGGCTCATCAAGAAGAATTAGATCTAAATCATCGATTAGTAACTTTGCCAATCCGACACGACGTTTTTCTCCGCCAGATAAAGTTGCAAAAGTCCTTTCAAATAAATGATCATCAAATCCGCCAAATAGACCAGTAAAGACTTCGCGGATTCCAGCATCGCTGGCCCACTCGTGTTTTGCTCTATCGCCAAGTACGACATCACCAACAGTCAAATTTGGATCTGCCTTATCAACTTGTGAAAGTAAGCCGATTTTTGCCGAGTTTGATTTTGTCACTCGTCCTTCATCTGGACTTTCAACTGCTGCAATAATTTTCATTAGAGTGCTTTTACCTGAACCATTACGACCAACTATTCCGATGCGATCACCCTCAGAAACACCCAAAGAAACTCTTTCGAGCAGCGCTCTAATATCAAAGGCTTTACTAACCTCTTCGATATTTACTAGATTGCGCATCACGATGGAAGAGCGTACCTTTCAATTATGAAAGCCACTGACCGACAATTCGCACTAGACCTAGATTCGCGTGATCCACTGGCGCGTTTTCGCTCACAATTTGTGGTCAACGATCCAAATGTCTGTTATCTGGATGGAAATTCGCTAGGTCGACTTCCACTTTCGACAATTGATGCCATTAATTCTTTTATGAAAAATGAATGGGGTCCAGAAGTAGTAACTGGATGGGGCCATTGGGTCGATGAAGCTCAGCCAACCGGCGATTTAATTGGTCGTGCAACGCTGGGAGCAGCTGCTGGCCAAGTTCTAGCCTGTGACACCACATCAGTTAATTTCTACCAATTAGCACTTGCTGCGATAAGCGCCCGACCGGGGCGCAAGACAATAATTACCGACGCCGCTAACTTTCCAACAGATCGTTACATTCTCGAAGGTCTAGCCAAACAACTTGGTCTTAACTTGATAATTATTGATAACGAATCTCCGGGATCAGCAGAGAATGAAAGAATTACTCCAGAAATTCTCGCCCCTTATTTAAGTGATGATGTAGCACTTGTAACGCTAGAAGTTATTCAATATCGCTCAGGTGCGCGCAATGACATTAAATCTTTGACTGATTTAACTCGCAAACATGGCGCACTTATGTTGTGGGATGCCAGCCATGCAGTCGGAGCCATTGAAATGGATTTCGATAAAAATGGCGTTGATATCGCAGTTGGCTGTACTTATAAATATGGAAACTCGGGTCCCGGTTCGCCCGCTTGGTTATATGTAAATAAAAAAGTACAAGCTGAGCTGCAGGTGCCAATACAGGGATGGTTCTCACAAGGTGACCAATTTGCAATGGGTGCTAATTTTGAAAAAGCCGAAGGTATTCGTGGATTCCAAATCGCATCTCCCTCTATTATCGGTTTGCGTTGCGTCAAAAGTGCTTTCAGTATGATTGAAAAAGCTGGTATTGGAGCGATATCTGAGAAAGCAGCGATTGGCACCGAGATGATGATTCAACTCTATGACGCCTGGCTTGCCGATCTTGGATTTACTTTATTGACTTCGCGCAACCCACAAGAACGCGGCGGACATATCTCTCTCCGTCATCCAGATGCTGCTCGAATTTGTACAGCGCTTCGCGAATTCGCAAGCGTGATTCCAGATTATCGAACCCCGGATGCGATTCGATTAGCGATCGCACCACTTCCTACTTCTTACGTTGAAGTTTGGGATGGCTTCGCACGAATTCGCGACCTTGTTATATCTCGTCAATATGAAAAAATTAAAATAACAGATTCGAGAGTTACATGAGTGAATCAGAGTTTGATTCAGCTCTTACATATAACTCTTATTTAGCGATAGATGACCTGCTTAATCTTCAAAAGCCTTTATCTAACGGGCCCGAACATGATGAGATGTTATTTATTATCATCCACCAGAGTTATGAACTCTGGTTTAAGCAATTAATTCATGAATTCAATGCAGCAGCTAAATCTTTAGAAGCAGGAGATACTCATCGATCACTCGCTATGCTTGGTCGTATACGTACAATTCTTAAAGTTTGCGTGACCCAAGTGGATATTTTAGAGACGATGACACCCCTGCAATTCAACGCATTCCGTGGATATTTATCATCATCTAGTGGCTTTCAATCTGCGCAGTTTAGAAAAGTAGAGGCGCTACTAGGTAGACGTGACACCAAGATGTCATCGCATCTACCGATAGATGTGCAAGTAGAAATAAAGGAGATTACATCTCGCAATTCGATTTGGGACTCGACTCTTGTATATTTGGATAAGCGCGGTCACAAGATTCCACCAGAAATTTTGGAACGCGATAAATCTACTCACTATCAATCAGATCCACGCGTTATTGAAGTGTTGCTTGCCGTACATCGCAACGATCCAGAATCTGCAATGGTCTGCGAAAGGCTGATGGACATTGATGAAGGCCTACAAGAGTGGCGTTATCGCCACGTGAAAATGGTGGAACGCACTATCGGCCAAAAAGCTGGCACCGGTGGATCAGATGGAGTTAAATATTTAGCAAGCACTTTATTTAGCCCCGTATTCAAGGATCTCTGGGATATCCGCTCTCAGTTCTAAAGCGCATTACACAGACTAAGTGCTTATTTAAATCTTTCCTGTCGAAAATAAATACAAAATAACTATGATTGAAATTAGTGCGGCCCCTGCTATGAGGGCGAGTTGCACCCACTTGGGTATGCCAACTTTATCGGCAGCTCTTTGTGCATAAGTTCGCGTACGCACCATTACACGCGCTGCCCAAGCAAATTCAGTTGCCAAAATTCCAAGGCCTCCTAAGACAATCAAAATTCCAGGGCCGGGGCCAACCAAAGTAATTGCGCCAAATACGGTTATGAGTCCACCAATTGCGCCAATAATTACGCGCCAGACAACGCGACCAATTTCAGTTTTTTTAAACCAAGTTCTGATTTTCATTTCTTTTTAATCACCTCTAGGTGCTCACCATACGCGGCTTCTGCAATTTGCGCACGGCGAGATTTATATTTTTCGGATGCCCCTGCAATCAAATGTTCAAAACGTTGTTCGCTTTTTATTAGTGGGTATAACTCTTTTGCCGTGTGTTGATCACCCCAAAATGGTGGTTCTTGTCTAGTCACTTGCACAACAATGTGTGGGTTAATCACGCGATAAACGAGTCCAGCTCTGCGAAGACCAAGATAAACAACATGGCGCATTCCGCGATTAATATGTTCTTGAACCGTTAAACGCAGGTAAGTTATCCGCGATGGTCTAATCGGGTCTTTCGCAATCGCAAGTTTATAAAGAATTTTGGCAATTTCCGCACCGCCGGTCGGTTCCGGTAGCTCTTCGCACTTACTCGATAAACGTCTGCGAATTTCAGGATCTTGCAGTTGGCGGACTTTGGCTATCACATCTGCCAGATCTGCTTGATCAGCGCGCAGGGCAAATCCAAAATCGTGGCACCACTTAGCGCGCGCTTCTTGATCATCGGTTCCGCGAATATTTGATACAAAAACTGTCGGAACTTGTGCTGGCAACAACTCGTGCACCCCGTTATAACCGGTAGCACAAACACTGGCATCAAAGGCGTGCAGCACTTTAGCTAGGGGGAAGTAACGCACAACACGAATATCTAGCCCTTCCGGTGCAAGTGACTTGCCATCTTTATCAAGTGGTTGTTTGGTCAAAATAACTTGTAGATCTTCCCACCCAAGTAATCCCGTTAGCGCAGCAGTCATCTTCTCATTCACATCACTGTCGCCTGTTCCAAGTTGAACCAGAACGGCGGGACGGCTCAAATCTAGCCCCAGAATTTTACGCGCTTCATCACGTGTAAACGCATCGGCTTTTTGAAAGAGCGAAACAGGTGACGTTAGTGTGGCATCTTTACGGACAGCCGTTGGCCCAAAGTCATAACTACGGGCAATATCCCCGGGTTCAACGATGTGATCCATCATCTTTGATTGCAGACCAAGTACGAAGCGTTGTGGTTTTTTCTGCCAAAGACCACGTCGCACCCAAACTAATGAAAGTTTTGGATTGCCAAATTTTGCGGCGATAACACCTGGGTACGGAACTACGCCATCGAAAGATAAAACTTTTGCGCCAGTTTCATCGACAAGTGCCAACAATCTGTCACGCAAGTACGCGTCCCATTTTTCGCGAGACATCCATAAACGATCGCGACCTGGAATGTACTCACAACGTATTCCCATAAATTCTGGAACTTCGGCAATTCCGCCGGCCATAGAAACAATAATTGGATTCGCATATTCTTTTAAGGCAAGTGCAATGGCGGATGCACGCGCTAAATGGCCCATTCCTACGCCATTACTTGTTGCAAGAATAATTGTGGTTTTTTCCATAACAATCAGAAGTTTAGGAGACACGCCCGAACTTCTCGCATAAAATGGGGTGGGGTTGCAACTTTTTTTGACTTCGGAGATACTTATCCCACATTCGAAAGAATGAAAATGACGGGGAGAGTACTTCTCAAACGAGTTTCTAAATCAGAAACCTTTGCCGTACAGCTTTAAAATGATTACACAATCGCATCATGCGGAAAGTTTCAGATCAACACCAGCAACATCCACGCCGATATCTCCTGAAAAAGTAGCTTCCTTACTAGCTTCAGAGTGGCAACTATTTACTAGCAACACCAAGGGTTCACAGGCCGAGAGCGCACGCTCCATGAAGTCACTCCCACTCGGTGTTACCTCCAGTTTCCAACATTGGGATCCATATCCGATCTCAATCGTCTCGGCTAAAGGCGCTTGGATGACCGATGTCGATGGACGCCAGCTCTTGGATCTCTCAATGGGCTTCGGTGCAATGCTTGCCGGCCATCTCAATCCTGTTGTTGTCGAAGAAACCAAGTCAGCGCTAAATACCGGAATGCTCTTCGTAACTCCTTCACCAATCTCAACCGATGCGGCAGAGCGAATTTGTCGCCGCTTTGGAATTGATCAAGTGCGTTTTACTAACTCGGGCACCGAATCAACAATGTATGCCGTACGCGTTGCCCGATCAGCAACCGGAAAGAGCGACATCGTAAAAGTCGAAGGCGGCTATCACGGTAGTTACGATCCATTCGTTGTTTCCAGCAAACCATCTATAGATAAAGCGGGCGATGCAGAAGATCCAACTCCGGTTGCAGATTCAAATCTGGTTACTGGAAATGTTTATGTCACTCCATATAACAACCCAGATGCGCTGGAACGTATATTTGAAAAGCACGCAAAAACGATTTCCTGCTTTATTGTCGAACCAGTTCTTGAAAATATCGGCATAATTCTTCCAGATGCTGGATATCTAGAACGTGTTCGCGAACTCTGCGACCAATATGGCATCGTCCTTATCTTTGATGAAGTTAAGACTGGTCTTACTGCAGGTCATCAAGGGGCGGCACAACGACTGGGCGTTCAACCAGATTTGATCACACTTGCTAAATCAATTGGCGGCGGACTTACCCTCGCTGCATTTGGTGGGAAAAAGAAGTACATGGATTTTGTATCCAACGGCAAGATGGCTCACTTTGGTACTTTCAACGGTAATCCGCTAGCAATGGCGGGTATTAGAGCGGTTGATAAAATTTGTACAGCAGATGCTTTGGCTACTGCAGAAGCGTTCAACCAACAAGCTCTTGATCGAATTACTGAAATTATCGAAGAGTTCCAACTTCCAGCACATACTGTTGGATTTGGAGTTAAAGGCTGTATTACTTGGTCTGTAGCGCCAGTTCGCAACTATCGTGATTATAAAGCAACAGATTTTGCAGTTGCTGAGTTATCTTGGCTCTGGTCACTTAACCGCGGGATTATTACGCCTCCAGGATTAGATGAGCAGTGGTTGATTAGCCTTGCCCACGGACAGAAAGAGATCGACATTTTGGTCGAAGATTTCCGTTCCTTTGCAGTTGCTCTTCGTAGTTAATCAATAGCAATAATAAAATCGGCACGGGTGCGACCTCGTTCGATTAGCCTCGCATTTACTTCATCGGTTCCTTTTGCCCATGCTTTGGCAGCTTCCGGATCTTTACCAAAGGCGATGTGGCGCGAAATTAACCGGGAGATTCGCTTGTCATCATCGACGTCAATCATCCAACTTTCATCTAAAAGGTCGTTAAGTACTTCCCAGCCGCCCTCATCATGGAGTAAATAGTTGCCTTCAATAATTACTACCTTGGTCGCAGAAGTAACCACGCCTTGGGCAGCGATTGACTCCTCAATTGCCCGATCAAATATTGGATAGTAGATACTTTGAGATTGTTCTGAACGAATTCGTTTCACCAGCGAGACAAAGCCAGCCACATCAAAGGTATCTGGCGCTCCTTTTCGATCAGACCGTTTTAAATCTTTAAGGACTTTATTGCTGAGGTGATAACCATCCATTGGCACAACGGTGACCAACTCTTTAGATAGTTTTCCCATTAAAAATTTTGAAAGGGTCGATTTTCCCGCACCAGGTTTGCCGATGATTCCGATCAAGACTCGTTCTCTAGATTTCTCCAGATGTTCTTGAATCCGCGCGAGGGCGGCTTTTTGATCGGCTAATTGTTCGGGCACTTTTCAAGTTTAGCGCTTGTGCGAAGGCGATTACTAGGGAATTATTATTTCATGATAAAAAATGGAATTATTAATGGCGACCTTGCTTCACTCTTGGCGCGCTTTCGCCATGTAAATACGATTGCAATTGTGGATGGTCCTTTTCCGACTTATCCGGGTGTCGAAACTATAGATCTGGCGCTTGTGATGGGAACTCCGACAATCTGCCAAGTTCTAGACGCGATTTTGCCGCACTTGGATTTAACTGGAATGTTTCTTGCCGCTGAATTCGAATCAAAGGTTGATGCTGCGACAGTTGCTGAATATAAGAGGCATCATGGCGGCTTACCAACCACGATTATCGCGCACGAGGATTTCAAAGTGAAAGTGAGCCAAGCTTTAGGAATTATCCATACAGGTGATGCGGTTCCCTACAGCAGTGTTATTTTGAAATCAGGCTGAAATCAATTTCATTTAAAGTTGGGTATGAAGATTGTGCCCCTTTACGCGTAACACTCTTGGTCGCACAATCAATCCCAAACGCAACTGCGCTTGCCTCTGTCGCACCTGATGCCAAAGCGGCGGCGAAGGCACCGATAAAACAATCACCAGCACCGGTTGTATCTGTTACTAAAACTTTGTTTGCTGCAAATCTCTTCACTTGACCATCTTTGGTAACCAGCGCTGCACCTTCACTTCCAAGTGTGACAATTGTGCGGCCTTTACTGCGCAGCGACGCTATTACTTCATCCGAACTTGGTTCGCGGTGAGATTTATCTAATTCAGCAAATTCGATTTCATTTGGAATCAGCCAATCCGTTAGATCCAACAAGTCATCTGTAAGTGGTTGGTAAGGCGCAGGATTTAAAATTGTCGTGATCCCCAACTCTTGCGCTGTTCGAAATGCGGCCAAAGTTACCTTTTGTGGAATCTCGCATTGCGCGATTAAAACAGTAACGTCTTTTAATTTATTAACTTGTTCTATGGCATCTAGCGGTGTTAGTTGAAAATTTGCACCTGGCACAATGGATATGCGATTTTGGCCTTGTCCATCCACCCAAATATGTGCAACACCGGTGTGGGTTTCAAACCGCATTACAGATGAGGTATCCATCTTTGAATCCTTGAAATTCTGCAAACTTTCATCGCCAAAGCCATCTTTACCAATTCCGGTAATCATCGTTACGCGGGCGCCGGTGCGAGCCGCCATCACTGCTTGATTTGCGCCCTTGCCACCAAATCCAGTTGTGAAGCTTTCACCGAATCGTGTCTCACCTGCCGCTGGCAAAATATCTGCATAGACAGTTAGATCCATCATCGTGCTGCCGATAACAGCAATCTTTGTGGATACGAAACTTGTCATTGCTAAATAGATATTTCTGAGTGGGATGCGTGAGACTTCATGGCAGCGGCAAAAGTTTTATGTGAGTTAACTACTTCGGCAACTGTTGCACAACCAAAACGATCGCCAAGTTTGCCTTCGCGTTCTGCGAAATATGCCGCCCACATTTGCAATAAGGCATCGGGGAAACCAAATTCAAATATATGTCCAGTGATCACTGGCCAGTTAGTTACATGGCCGGGTTGTATCTCAGACCAAACTTGCTCGCTGTTTCGCAGTGCAAAGGTGTGATAAACCGCGGGGTTCTTAGTGCTAAATCGAACGCCACCAGTCATACCAATAGCTGAGAAGAAGAATGTGTTGCTCTCGCCTGGCGCAATACGCTTCATCTCCCAATACATCGGAAATTCGCGATCGTTGCCAGGATTCTTAGCGCGCATTGCTAAAACTGCGTTATCGAAAGTATCGCAAGGAACTTGCTCGCCAGCAGAATTTTCACGATGAGTAATAATATCGTCCAGTACGGCAAAGACTTTTGTTGGTGTGTAACCCAAACGCAACGGAATATGTGCCGCATGCATTCCAAGATCACCTAATACGCCAATATCGCCACAGAACTTACGCTGGCGTTTCCAGTTAATTTTCTTTTTGCGGTCAATATCTGAGGAATGCAGCAGCCCAGATCTAACTTCAACAATTTCGCCAAGATTTCCCGTCTGCACTTCGCGTACAGCGGCTTGTGCGCCAGGATAAAAAGGAAGTTCGCTAGATACGCGTACAAAGTTAGGCTTTCCAACTAACGCGGCGGCAATTTTTTCAGCAGCTGCTAGATCAATTCCAAATGGTTTCTCACCCAAGAAATCCTTGCCAGCATTAATGGTTGCAATGTAAATCTCTTCGTGCAGGTTATGCGGAACAGCGATGTATACGACATCCACATTGGGGCTAGCCAGTAATTGCTTGTAATCGCTATATGACTCGGCGACCCCAGCGTTGGTAAAGAATTCACGTACCGCATCTGATATATCTGCAATTGCTGTGATTACTGGTCTTACCGGATGATCCAATAGCGCATCCCAACGTCCGACCAAAGCTAATAACTCACGGCCCATTAAGCCGCCGCCGATGATTCCAACTTTAACTATTTTTTGCGATGGCATTTCAAGGATTAACAATCTTTAGTGCATCTGCAGCAGAGGTGCCCTTATGCAACATTGCCATTAGTGCTTGGGTCATTTTTGCAGGTTTCGGATGAGCGATGATATTTCTTCCATAAACAATTCCTGCTGCACCTTGTTTTAAAACTTCAGCAGTTCTATTCAGAAGTTCTTCATCAGATACGCGACCACCACCACGAACCAAAACTGGAACCGTGCCGGCTGTTTGAATCACATAATGATAATCGGCTGCACTATCAGTTGGGTCTGCCTTAATAACATCTGCACCAAGCTCGATTGCTTGGCGAACCAATGGCACAACTTTCTCTAATTCACCATCGGATGTGTATCCACCGGCCGAAGAATCTTTCATCACAAGCGGTTCTACCATCAGCGGCATTCCGTAATGTTCACACTGAGCTTTCAAAGTCATAATGTTGCGAATACACGCATCACGAAGTTCTGGACGCCCTGGCAGGTCAAGCAGATTTACTACAACAATCGCGGCATCGAGGCGCACCGCTTGCAAAACTGGTTCTTCTAGCAAAATACTAAATAGGTGATCCGGAATTACTTTTCCGTAAACATTTGCCACATCCGTGCGAAGTACTAGCGAAGGCTTGTGTGGGTTTGGGTGGTTCTGCAGCAACTTTGCCTGACCTAAAGTTAACTGAATAGCATCAGGGGCTGCAGTAATTAACGTTTCGACCGCGGCTTTCATATCTTCAATACCAGCCAGAAAAGTACCTTCACCAAAAAAGCCGTGGTCAACTGCGATATCAAAGCAACGACCGTTATTAAATAGACGCTTCAGGCGAATTGATACATCAGACATTAACTGGCTCCAATTTAGGTGGTAAATATATTGTTCCTGCAAGTAGTCTAGAACCATGTCGTATATTTCAACTACCCCGGCCAAGCTTCCTTCCAATCAGTTCGATCACTTTTACCGAGGTGGAAATCGCATCGGTGCGCTACGACATGGTCCTGGCGGTCCAATGCGTCCCGAGGAATGGATTGGCTCAGTAACAACTCGTTTCGGTGAAGCCGAACAGGGACTTTCTCGTTTAGAAGATGGAACTTTGTTACGTGATGCTATTAAGGCCGATCCTGATGGCTGGCTTGGTACTGATCACGTTAAGAATTTTGGGCTAAGCACTGAAATATTAATTAAGTTATTAGATCCCGATCAACGCCTTCCTGTTCATTATCATCCAAATAAAGCATTTGCTAAAACTCATTTAGGTTTAGATCACGGCAAAACTGAAGCTTGGATTATTTTGGAAGCGCCCGCTGGCTCTGGAGTTGGTTTAGGTTTTGCAAAACAACAGAACAAAGAAGATTTATTAAAGTTAGTTCGCGCGCAAGATTCTGCCGCGCTCCTTGCCTCACTTCGCCGTACTGAAGTAAAAGTTGGAGACGCCGTCTTGGTTCCTGCAGGTGTTGCACATGCAATTGATGCTGGAATTTTTGTCCTAGAACTTCAGGAGCCAACAGATCTCAGTGCGCTCTTGGAATGGGAAGGTTTTGCAGTAGACGGAATTAAAGACGGCCATCTGGGGCTAGGTTTTGAAACCGTTACCGATGCGCTAAAGCTTGACCCGCTAACTGATGCCGAATTTGACTCGCTAATTACCAACACAGCCTTCTCTGGTGGATCACTTCGTTCAGTTCTGCCTCTTAAATCTGATGGCTATTTCCGTGCTCACTTGGCGCCCGAAACTGGCGACTTCCCAGCAGGGTTTGCAGTTGCGCTAGTCCTAGATGGAGATGGTGAAATCACATTCAGCAACGCTCCAGCAATGACAATTACAAAAGGTGATGCGATCGTAATTCCGTTTTCTGCTGGTTCATTTTCGATTACCGGTTCTAACGCGATCCTTTGCCGTCCTCCACTTGCAGAATTGGCCCGGGACGCCGAATAAAATGTCTCAAGAAATTCTGATCGGTGTCGATATCGGTACCTCTCGCTTAAAAGCGGTAGCTACCGATTTACAGTTAAAAGTCTTAGCCGAATATGCCGAGCCAACACCTTGGAAACATGAAAAGAATTTCAGCGATATCGATATGTTGCTGCTGGCAAAGACGGTAATTGCAGTTGCTTCAAAGGCTGCAGAAATTGCTGGCGGAAAAGTTTTAGCAATTGGATTTTCTGGCTTTAGCGAAACTGGAGTTTTAGTCGATGGCGCAGGCAAACCACTAGCCCCTGGATTGGCTTGGCATGATCCACGCGGAATAACTGAACCAATTCTAAAAGAACTTGGTGATTTTGAATTTCGAGCACGTGCAGGTGCGCTACTAAATGAAATCGCCTCTATTTCAAAGACTCTCTGGTTAAATAAAAATTTCCCGGAGTCTAAGAAGGCAAAATATTTTCAATCAGCACCTGAGTGGGTGGCATATTGTTTAGGTGCAGAACCTGTAAATGAACTTTCGCTAGTTAGCCGTACCGGTTTCTTTGATGTGGAATCACGCAAACCTTGGGAAGAAGCGATCGCTTTAGTAGGCGGCGGTAAAGACTATTTGGCAAGACTTGTTGTTGCAGGCGAGCCAATCGGTATCGTTAATAATCAAGGGCCAGAAAATCTGCGAGGCGCACTTATTACAATCGCTGGACACGATCATTTCACTGCTGCTTATTATTGCGGAGCAATCAACGAAGGCTCACTCTTTGATTCAATGGGAACGGCAGAAGCTTTATTGAGAACTTTTAAAGCACCGCTAACAAGAGATGCCATCGCCGAATTAGCAGCAGCAAATGTTGGTTTAAGTTGTTCAGTAATTGCCGATCATTACACCTTGTTGGGCGCACTTCCAACGGGACTAACGCTAGAACGTGCTTGCGCACTAGTAGGTGTTGCAACACGTGAAGAGAAGATTGCCCTTGGGCAAGCTGCCCTAAAGATTGATCCCGGTGCAAGTGCGATGCGCGTAGTAAATGATTATCAAGGATTATCTGTCACCAATTTGGATGATGCAGTCTCACCAGCAGCACTTTTCCGCGCTACTGTAGAACATTTAGTGGATGACTCCTCTAAAATGGTGGCCCTAATTGAAAAATTCACTGGCAAAGCGCAGGACGTTGTGATCGCAGGTGGTTGGATTAATAATCCGGTGATCGCAGCAGCTAAAGAAAAACAATTTGGAAGTTTCCGAGTTTCCGATGCACAAGAGGCCGGAGCCACAGGCGCTGCAGAATTTGCCGGAATTGCAGCTGGAATTTTCCAGCTAAAAAATAGTTAACTTACTTATATTGCTCAAGCGTCCAAGCGCGTACGCCACCGGCAACGCCTGCGGTATTTGGAACGATCACAACTTCATCTCCCATACGATCTAAATCCGCTTGGCGAATGCAACGTGCGTTCCCGCCTCCGATATAAAGACGGTCCCACATAAATACTGGGCGCAGTTCATCAACCATGGCACGAATTCGACGTGACCAGAAGGCATTTCCTAGGCGGCGGCGTTCATGTTCGCCAATCCAAGTGTCATAAGTGGTGGCGCGACGAACAGGTGCCGCTGCAAATTCAAAGTGCGGCGAAAGTGAGCCACCATAAAAAATTGCAAAGCCAAGTCCCGTGCCTAATGTAATTACAACTTCGTAACCTGAACCAGAAATAATTCCGGCACCGTGTACTTCGGCATCATTTAGTACACGAGTTGGCATTGCTAACTTTTTGCCAAGGGCGTTTTGCATATCAAAGCCACTCCATTGTTCTTGAAGTTCTGGATCAATACGAGTTCGTGGACCACTCTTGGTCATGTAATGAGGTGTTGAAATAACAACGCCATGTCGAATCATTCCGGGCATACCGATTGTTGCGCGATATGTGGGCGGCAATGAATCAGAGATTCCCATGATCGTTTCTATAAAACGCTCAGGCGAAAGTGGGTAAGGAGTTTCAATACGGCCTGGCTTTGAGTGCATGGTGCCAGATTCGTCGAGAACGCAGCTCTTTAAGAACAGTCCACCGCAGTCGACCGAGAGGGTTAAACGTTCATCGTTAGCCATTGGATAATCTTCCCACAATAGTTTGGAAGAATAAAACCACTATTTTTCGCGCTGCCCGTAGACATTTTGATATCGGTCATACAACTTATCAACGCTCTGTTGGTCGATTAATTGCAAGGTTCCGAGCGTCTTTGCAATCCAAGTTGTCTTTGCAACATCTTCGCACATCACCGCAGATTTAACTGCTGCCGTTGCATCTTTACCAATTGAGAAAACTCCATGATTTTTCATTATCACAGCAGAGGAACGGTGTCCTGTGAGGGTTTCTACAACACCTTTTCCAATTGCGTCATTTCCAATAAGTGCAAAAGGCCCAAGTGGAATTTCGCCCCCGAATTCATCTGCCATTGCAGTTAGTGCACATGGAATAGCACTGTGAATAGCGCTCCAGGCTGCTGCGTAATTTGAATGTGTGTGCACAACACCGCCAACTTCTTTCATGTGGCGATAGATATAAGCATGTGTGTGAGTATCACTTGATGGCGAAAGATCCCCTTCAACAACATTGCCATCAAGATCGCAGATAATCATTTGTGATGGTTCTAAATTTTCATAACTAACGCCGCTTGGTTTAATCATGAAGCGATCGCCATCTGACAAGCGTTCAGAGACGTTACCTGCAGTCCATGCAACTAATCCATAACGCTGCAAGTCAATATTTAATTTACAAACTTTCTGGCGTAATTCTTTCTTGCCGCTCATTATTTGCCTTCCGTAGATGTGAGTGTGCGATCGCGAATAGCGCGCAGTGAGTGCATTGTGCCGTTGTGACCGAAGGATTCGTATAGATCGTTGTAGTGCTTATATAACTGATCATAAACTTTGGCATTTGCTGAAATTGGTTGGTAGCGATCTGGGGCAACGCCACCCATCGCAGCAGCCGCACTTTGTACATCTTTATACGCACCAGCGGCCACTGCGGCATGAATCGCCGAACCGAGAGCTGGACCTTGTGCGGACTTAATAATAGTAATTGGCATATTTAAAACATCAGCATAAATTTGCATAACAAATTTATTCTTAATTAACCCTCCAGCGGCTATGAATTCTTTAACTGGCACTCCGGATTCATTAAATGTCTGCACAATCTTGCGAGCACCATAAGCAGTTGACTCAACAATCGCGCGATAAATCTCTTCGGGTTTAGTCGAAAGCGTTAGCCCCATAATTAATCCAGATAGTTGATGATCAACCAGGGTTGAACGATTGCCGCTCTGCCAATCAAGTGCAACTAACCCATGGGCTCCAACCGGTTGCGCGCTAGCTAATTCAGATAGATAGGTATGAATATCTACGTCTTTTGCGGCGGCTGCGGCTGTGTAATCTGCTGGCGCGTAATTGTTGGCAAACCATCCGAAGATATCGCCAACGCCAGATTGACCTGCTTCATAGCCAAGTGCCCCATCAATAATTCCGCCATCGACTACACCACACATTCCAGGAACTTCGGCAAATTTTTCTGAAACCATTACGTGACAAGTTGATGTGCCCATAATTGCAACCATCTGTCCTGGGTTAACCGCATTCGCTGCAGCCGATGTTACGTGGGCATCAACATTTCCGACTGCGACGGCAATGCCTTCTGGCAAACCCGTCCACTTAGAGGCTTGCGCAGTTAACTTGCCGGCAACAGCGCCAAGTTGGCCGATCTCATGTTCAAGTTTTTCAGATATGAAATTTTCGAATTTTGGATTTAGCGCTGCCAAATATTCTTTGCTTGGGTATTTTCCATCTTGATAAATGCCTTTATATCCAGCGGTACAGATATTGCGAACATAGGTTCCGCAGAGTTGCCAGATAATCCAATCGGCTGCTTCCACCCATTTATCCATTGCGTTATAAATTTCTGGCGCATCTTCTAGAACCTGTAGTGCTTTGGCGAACTCCCATTCAGATGAGATCTTGCCACCGTACCGAGAAATCCATGGTTCTTTACGCGAGTGCGCAAGTTCGGTGATGCGATCTGCGTGAGGCTGTGCCGCATGATGTTTCCATAACTTCACATAAGCATGTGGGTTATTTGCAAATTCAGTGAGTTCAGATAAAGGAGTGCCATCTGTTTTAACTGGCAGTACTGTGCAAGCGGTGAAATCAGTTGTGATTCCAATTACTGAATCAGGGCTAATCCCGGATTCTTTAAGCACTGCAGGGACTGTCATCTTCAAAACATTCACATAATCAGATGGAACTTGCAGCGCCCAATCTGGTGGCAACTTCGCGCCCGTTGCTGGCAATATATCTTCTATTACTGCATGGGGATATTCATAAACCGCAGTTGCCATCTCGGCGCCATCTGAAACTCGCACCAATAGCGCGCGGCCCGAAAGAGTTCCGTAATCAACACCAATTACATACTTATTAGCAGCGCTATCTAACACGGGGCAGAGCCTACCGCAGAGGATATTGCAACTGCTAGAGTTGAAAAACTTTAACAAGGAGATCTGATGACTGTCGTAACAATTCTGGGTGCAGGCGGCAAAATGGGTTATCGAGTTACCAAGCCACTACTTGATACTAAGAAATAAGAGCTTCATTTTGTCGAAAAATCAGAAGCCGCTACCTGGCACGAATTATTTGGAGAGTACGCAATCATTTACCCTGATGGTGGCGCAATTAAATTCACGCCAACATTTCACGCTTTAGCCGCACTGTGCGCACATCACGCAGATGAGATCACCATTGCTACATCACTCGATAACTCTTGGGTGGCATTTGAAAATCGCAAAGCAAAAAATTTGTTGTCGCTTCTCTTCGGCCATGGGCGATAGAAATTACATCTAACGTACTGGCCGACTACAAAACGATACAAAGTTTGCACGCCAGTGACTGCGAAAAGGCCAGCCAAATAATGGACTGGTGGTCATTCGCTGAGGTAACCCCAATTTTGGGTGAATCACCCCTTACTTTGACCCCCTTTGAGATCGCCTAGCGCGGGTATACCCCCTTGCGTAACGGTTAGGTAACAACCGATTTTTCATCTAAAAACCCTTCTTTTGAGGGTTGACCTTATGTAGTATCGGCAGGGAATGACCCACCTATAGGAGGAAATATATATGGCAAAGCTTTTCTCACGCCGCACTGCAGCAATTGTTGCTGTAGCCGCAGCGTCAATGCTTGTGCTCTCTGCATGTTCAAAGAGCGATAGTGGCAGCGACAAAATTGCTGTTTCACTTATTACAAAAGATCAGTCAAACCCATTCTTCGTTGCGATGATCGCAGGAGCAACTGCTAAGGCAGAAACTCTAGGAGTAGAACTAACTGTCACATCTGGCGTAGATGAGTCAGATTACGCAGGTCAGATCACAGCGATCGAAAACGCTATCTCTGCAAAGCACGCTGGTATCTTGATTGTTCCAGTATCAACAGAAGTTAACGCAGCAATTACTAAGGCCCGCGAAGCTGGTCTATACGTTATTGCCCTTGACACAGCACCAGATCCTGCTGACATCGTTGACATCGTTTTCGCAACAGATAACCGCGAAGCTGGTCTCTTAATTGGTCAGTGGTCTGCAGCAAAACTTAAGGGCAAGAAGGCAACAATTGCTCTTCTCGACATCTTCGATGACCGCATTGTGTCTGTTGACTACATGCGCGATAACGGATTCCTTGCAGGTATGGGAATTGATGTTAAGGATCCAAACGTCATGGGTGACGAAGCCAAGACTGGCAAGTACTCAGGTGGCGATTACGAGATCGTTGGAAACGTAGCAACAGGTGCTAACGAAGACGGCGGCCGTACAGGTATGGAACAACTTCTTGCTAAGAACAAGAAGATCAACGTTGTTTACACAATCAACGAGCCAACAGCAATCGGTGCATGTGCTGCAGCAGCTGCTGCTGGTATCAAGCTCGATGTTATGGTCTCTGTTGACGGTGGCGGCGCTGGTATCAACGCTGTTAAGTCAGGTTGCATCAATGCAACTTCACAGCAGTACCCACTGTTGATGGCTGACCTTGGTGTTCAAGCTATCCACGACATCGTGAAGAACGGTACAAAGCCAACTCCTTCAGAAGGCCTTGACTTCTTCAACACCGGCGTGAAGTTGATTACTGATGACCCACAAGAGGGTGTCCCATCAGAGACAACTGAATACGGTCTAGCAAACGCTTGGGGTTAATCCCAGCTCTTTAGTGAATAACTAAAGAAGAGTGTTTAAAGAGGGCGGCTGCTTCGGCGGTCGCCCTCTTTAACACAGTAAGAAATATTGGATTCACGACTATGTTTAGCAAATTATCAAGATTGAAAATTCGCAACTTTGAAAGGACCAAAAGTGAGTCAAGATACGGCCACAGATGACGCGGTAGTAGAATTTCAAAATCGCTCTTCGTTTAGCCAAAAGATGCAAGCTCTCTTACATAAATATCCTTGGATGAGCTCAACAATGGTGCTAGTTGTAGCATCGATAATCTTTAGTTTTTTCAATGAAAACTTTTTAACACCATCTAACTTCTCACTTATCCTGCAGCAAGTAGCGATCGTTGGAGCAGTTGCAGCCGGACAGACCTTGATTATCTTGACTGCAGGTATCGACCTTTCTTGTGGCGCTATCGCAGTCTTTTCATCAATGACCATGGCAAAGTTAGTTCAAGGAACACCTGGCGAAGGCGAACCGGTTGGCATAGCTGTCTGGTTAGCATTCCCGGCCGGACTTCTTGTCGGAATGCTCGGTGGCGCAATTAACGGCTTCTTGGTTACAAAAGTTAAGTTGCCGCCGTTTATCGTGACCTTGGGTACTTTCAACGTATTCCTTGCGCTGACTTTGACCCTAACTAAGGGAACTGTTCCTTCAATTGAGATGGATCCATTCCTATTAACGCTTGGTAATTATGTAAATCTCGGACCATTCCGAGTCACAACGGGCGTGCTATTTATGTTCGCTATGTATATGGTCTTGGCCTTTGTTTTGCGTTATACCTCGTGGGGACGCCACGTATACGCCGTTGGCGATGATATTGATGCAGCGCGCCTGGCAGGTATCTCAGTTAACCGTGTCCTAATGAGTGTTTATATTGTTGCCGGGTTAACTTTCGCCCTCGCAGCCTGGATCGTTATTGGTCGCGTGACTGTGGCTAGCCCGAATACCGGCGGCGATCTAAACCTTGATGCAATCACTGCGGTGGTTATTGGTGGAACATCACTATTCGGTGGCCGAGGCACAATCTTCGGTTCATTAATCGGAGCGATAATCGTGGGTGTTTTCCGTAACGGCCTAACACTTGCTGGTGTGGATCTTTACTACCAGCTCATGGCGATCGGTCTTCTCATTATCTTTGCTGTCTCTATTGACCAGTGGATCAGAAAGGCACGCAAATGAGTGAGTCACCAATTCTCCAAGCAGTTGGGCTAACTAAATCCTATGGTCGTGTCATCGCACTAGATGGCTCAGATCTGGAACTCTTTCCCGGTGAAGTTCTAGCTGTTGTCGGCGATAACGGAGCTGGTAAATCAACCATGATCAAATGCTTATCTGGAGCTGAAATTCCTGATGAGGGTCAAATTATTCTTGATGGTCACCAAATGTCATTTAAGCGACCTAACGATGGGCGTCATGCCGGAATCGAAACTGTGTACCAGACACTTGCTGTGGCACCGGCACTTGATATCGCATCTAACCTATTTCTTGGTCGTGAAATGCGTAAGAGTGGACCGCTTGGATCAGTTCTGCGTATGATCGATAGCTCTGGAATGCGCAAGGCTGCCAAAGAACATATTGCAGCCCTTGGCATCGGAACAATCCAAAACATCACACAGGCTGTTGAAACACTTTCAGGTGGTCAACGTCAGGCAGTTGCAGTTGCTCGCGCAGCTGCATTTGGTCAGAAGTTAATCATTTTGGATGAGCCAACTGCGGCACTCGGTGTTCGCGAATCACGTCAGGTTCTAAAACTTATCGAGTCACTTCGCGAACGTGGTATGCCAGTTATCTTGATTTCACACAACATGCCTCAGGTCTTCGAAGTTGCAGATCGCATCCAGATACAACGCCTCGGAAAGCGCGCTGCAGTCGTTACTCCAAAGACACACGCTATGAACGATGTTGTTGCAATCATGACTGGTGCGATGACAGTTGATAAGAAAGACCAATCTCTTTCACCAATTCGTTAATTAGTAGCTTAGATAACAATGACCACACCGGTTCGTCTTGAATCGGATGTGGTCATTGTTGGTTCTGGGATGGGTGGAGCAACTACCGCCTTCGCCCTGGCCAATAAGGGTATAAAAACAATGGTTTTAGAGCGTGGTGAGCGGATGCCGCGTGAGCCAGAAAATTGGTCTCCTTCAGAAATATTTATGAAGACTCGTTACAAGCCAGATGAAAAATGGGTTGATGAAAAAGGAAAATCTTTCGTTCCGGGAGTTCATTATTTTGTTGGTGGCAATAGCAAGGTATACGGAGCATCGCTTCCGCGCTTTAGCCGGTTCGACTTTGGAGTAATCAAACACCAAGAGGGGGTTTCCCCTGCTTGGCCTTTTACATATGAAGATTTAGAACCGTATTACTATGCCGCAGAAGAGTTATATCGAGTACACGGTGATGCCCAGAATATTTATGGCAACGATCGCAGTACGCCATTTCCATATCCAGCAATGAAGCACGAGCCATATGTAGAAGAGCTTGGCAAACGCCTAACCAAAGCCGGAGTACATCCACATTCAAATTCGATGGGGATTGATTTAGGACCAGGCGGAAAATGTATTCGCTGTAAGACATGCGATGGGTTTGTCTGCAAGTTAGATGCCAAGAGTGATGCCGAAGTAAATGCACTCAACCCAGCAATTGCCAGTGGCAACGTAACTCTAGAAACATCTGTTCATGTCAACCGAATTGTTTTATCTGTCGATGGCAAATCTGTTAGCCATCTGGAAGCAACTCGCAATGGCCAGAAGCTAGAGATTTATGGAAAGAAATTTGTGATTTCAGCTGGTTCGGTAAATACTGCGGCTTTGTTATTGCGTTCAGGTGTTGCAAATTCATCTGATCAAGTTGGACGAAACTTTATGATGCATAACAACAGCCATATCGCAGCCGTTGATATGCGCCGCAAGAACGATGTTACTTTCCAGAAAACACTTTCTTTCACCGATTGGTATCTAGATGGCGGGAAAGGCTATCCTCTAGGTGCGGTTCAATTGATTGGAAAAGTTCAAGGAATCATGATGAAATCATTTGCCAAGCAAGTACCTCTACCATTGCTAAATTTAGTATCTGATCACAGCGTCGAATTTGTGGTTATGAGCGAGGATTTGCCTCACCCCGAAAACCGCGTAACTATCGCGCAAAATGGGGCAATTAAGATCGCCCGCAAATCTGTCGGAATGAAAACGCATATGGAGCTGCTGCGCCGAGCCAAAAAGGTCTTGCGTAAAACAGGCTACCAAGTGATCTTTAGACAGCCCTTTGATATCTCAATGAACTCACACCAATGCGGCACAACTGTTGCAGGCACCGACCCACGCACCAGCGTTGTTGATGGATATTGCCGCAGCCATGATCATCACAATCTTTATTTGATAGACGGTGGGTTTTTCCCATCATCTGCGGCGATGAATCCAGCGCTAACAATTGCTGCGCAAGCCCTGCGCGTGGTTGCCAAATCAGATCTAGCTAAAGTTTAGCTAAGCCCCAGAACTCGCAAGAGTTCATCATTTAAATCTTTTGCATCAACATCGACGCCAGTCCAATACTTGATCCCGATGACCGCTTGGTTTACAACCATTCCCAAGCCTTGCAAAGTTGTTGCACCACGTTTGCCAGCTTCATTTAGGAAATAGGTTTGCGGCGGATTAACAATCACATCCGCTGCCAACATCCCTGGATGAATAGAATCGAAATCGATATCTTGTTTGCCTTCGGTATTAGCCATTCCCATAGAAGTTGAGTTAATTACAACTTCGGCGTCTAGAGGAATGGAATAAGTCTTATTCCATTCCACAAATTCGGCAGTTGAGTTTGTCTTTTCATTTAACAGCGCAGCAAGTTCTTCACCACGAGCGCGAGAACGGTTTACTACGTAGAACTTTTTCACCCCTGCCAACGCAAGTTCGACGGCAATCGCGCGCGCGGCACCACCTGCGCCCAACAGAACGATGGTTTTGCCGGTTGCTGGCGTGAGTTCCAAGAATGACTTCAGGAAGCCTTTGCCATCAGTATTTTCACCGATTAATTTACCGTCGCGGTTGACCGCGCAATTAACTGCCCCGATTAAAGATGCAGATTCACCGAGGCCGTCCAAATACTTAATTACTTCTACTTTATGAGGGATAGAACAGTTAAAACCCTTCCAATTCATCGCCCTGGCGCCCTGTACGGCAACTTCTAACTGATCTGGATTAACTTCGCAGTTTATGTAGCGAAAGTGCAGATTATTGGCCTTATACGAGGCTTCCACCATGGCAACGGTGGGGTTTGAGTCCGAACCTTGCGAAAAGCTGCCAGTTAATTCGTGCCGAAAAGATCCGCCAATATCCATAGTCATGTTCAGACCTTACCGCTCAAGTTATGATCAGCCAATGGCCACTACATTCTTACAGCGCATCGCATCGGCGCCAATCTCTTGGGGAATTTGTGAAGTTCCTGGTTGGGGCGCAATGCTGCCAACTAAGCGTGTGCTATCTGAAATGAGTGGACTTGGATTGCCAGCAACCGAACTCGGTGCGCCAGGATTTTTCTCAGATGATTCAGCAGAACTTAAAGATCAGTTAGCCGAATTTAAGATGTCAATGATTGGTGGATTCACGCCAGTTGTTTTGCACGATAAGTCGCAAGAAAAAGCCACGATTGAAATGGCGCTTAAGAGCAGTAAGAAATTCCAAGAAATTGGCGCAACACATTTTGTCTCTTGCCCTGTACAAACCTGGGACTGGGCTAACCCCGAAGAGTTAACCAGCGATGAAGTTATACAATTCTTTAAGATGCTCGCCAAAGTCGATCAAATCTGTAAAGACCACGGCCTTGTTCAAGTTGTTCACCCGCACTTGCAAACTGTCATCGAGACCAAGCGCGACATCGATCGTGTTGTTGATAACTCAGATGTGATGTGGTGTCTAGATACGGGCCATATGACAATTGGCGGACAAGATCCAGCTGAATTTGCTAAGAAATACGCTAGCCGGGTTGGCCATGTGCACCTTAAAGATGTAAATATGAAATCTGTTCCGCCTGTTCTCGCGCGCCAACAGAGCATCATGGAAGGTGTACAAAAAGGTTTGTTCACACCTCTTGGACAAGGCGATGTTCCAATCCTTGAAACTATTCTGGCGCTAGAAAGTGCGGGCTACCAAGGTTGGTATGTCATCGAACAAGATGTCGCTATTACTGGTGAAATGCCTGGTTTAGGGCAAGGCCCAATCACCGGAATGAAGCAATCAGTTGATTATCTGCATAACGTTGTTGCACCAGAACTTTCCAAAATCGGGAAGTAAAAATTGAAACCTATAGTTCTTGCCGATGACTTCGCAGTTGGCCGATACGCTGCTGAAATCATCTTTTCCGAGATGGTTCGTGCCGCAACTGAGAACCGACCTTTTGTTCTGGGTTGTCCGGGTGGGCGCACCCCCCGTAGTGCATACAAGGGTTTAGCTGATCTAATTAAAGAATCTAAAACAAACATTAGCCACGTAATAATCGCCATGATGGATGAGTTTCTGGAAGAAAACACTGATGGAACTTATTCAAATCACACACTTGATAAGCACTTTAGTTGTACCCGTTTTGCCAAGTTGGAAATTTTCGATGTATTAAATGCCAGTGCACCCGAAGGTGGAAAGATTGCACTAGAGAACGTTCGTTTCCCAGATGCGTCAGATCCCCAAAGCTATGAAGACTTTCTTCGCAAAGTTGGAGTAGATGTATTTTTGATGGCTAGCGGTGCATCAGATGGCCACGTTGCGTTTAATCCCCCAGGCACTAAACGAGATGAATGCACTCGTATTGTTCGAATTGCCGATGAAACCCGCCACGATAATTTAAGCACCTTCCCTGACTTTAAATATATTGAAGAAGTTCCTAAGCATGGTGTTAGCGTTGGACCAGCCACCATGGTTGATGTCTCTGCTATTGCGATCATGGAATTGATTGGCACTCATAAGGCCGAGGCTTTTGCGCGCATCAGCGCAGCAACTAGTTACGAAAGTGATTGGCCTTCCACAATTATTCGCGACTGCAAGGACTATTACATACTCGCCGATAAAGCCGCAGCTAATTCTTAACTTGCTGCAATAGCTGCGCCGATTACTGCAGCTTTTACTCCAGAAGCAGAGTTAATAATATTGGGCGCCTGGCGACGCCTGGTTGCGTTCTTTTCATAACTCGCTAAGACCAAATTGCGATAGAGCTCGCTACCAAGCCATAGCCCGCCGCCAATTACGATCTTTGCCGGATCAAGATAATCAACCATCGCAGCCATTGATTTACCTAACACGGTGGCCGCAGAATCAATTACCTCTTTAGCAAATTTATCTTCATTGTAATTTGCAAAAACAATTTCGGCGCTTTCAATATCTTTTAAAACTACATGCTGGTACCTGCGTGCAATGCCTAGCCCTGAGGAAAATTGCTCGAGTGTTGGGCTCTCCTTTGAGTTATCAATCTGAGTAATTCCAAAACCAATTGCTTCTCCTGTAGCCCCGGCCCATGGTTTTCCATTAATTACTAATGCATGTGATATTCCTGAACTAATTGTGACAAAAAGAAAATCTTTCAAACCAGATGCTCTCACCTCAGCTAAAGCCATCGCCCGCACATCAGATTCGATAACCCATGTAAAGCCTGTTAGATCTGATAAATCTTGCTTCGGTTGAATACTCCAGGCAATCTGATCTTTGCTATTTAGCTCTTGCTCTGGTGTTACATACTCGGCAAAGCATGCTCCACCTTTAAGAACTTCAATCCTTTGGCTTTTAGCAACCGCCAATAATTCTAGGATCATTGCCTTTGTTAATGCGAGTTCGGGATCAGCATGTCCGTAAAGTGACTGGCGCGCAGGTTTTGCGATTTCATGTAATATTTTAAAGTCTGCGCCAACTAAAGCTACAGCGATCTTTGATGCACCGACATCAACAGCAAGAGTTGCCTTAATTAAATTCATAATCATTAAGAATAGTCCCTATCGGTACTAGAGGCTTTTGAGTAGACTGCCCTCAGGTAAATACTTTTCAATCTGAAGGAGTTTTTTGTGTCTGATCTACGCGTAGGAATCATCGGTGTTGGAATCATGGGCGCAGGACATGCGCGTTACTTAACTGAACACGTAGATGGAGCTGTTGTAACAGCGTTATTTGATTTAGACGGTCCACGCATGGATTCACTTGCAAAAGAGCTCTCCGCCAAATCAGGCGCCACAATTAACCAACATGCATCCGTTGAAGCACTTGTAAGTGATGCCAATGTTGATGCAGTGATCATCTGCTCACCAGATGGGTTGCACCCAGAACATTTAACTTTGAGTATCAACGCTGGCAAGCACACGCTATGCGAAAAGCCACTCGCTCCAAAGTCTGTAGACGCTAAAAAAGTTGCTGATTTAGCAAATGCATCAGGTTTAAATATCACGCTCGGATTTATGCGTCGCTTTGATCCAACTTATATAGAACTTAAGAAAGAGATCCAATCCGGAAAATATGGCAAGGTGCTGCATCTTCGCTGCATCTCGCGCAACGTAAATTCTCCAACAGCCACCACTGCAATGCTGCTAACAAATGTTGCAGTACACGAAGTAGATATCGCTCGCTGGTTGCTTGGCGAAGAATTTGTTTCTATGTCAACTGTTGCGATGAAGCGTACCAAGTACGCTAATGATCAACTGCAGGATCCGCTTACTGTTTTGGCTCACACCGAATCAGGTGTATTGATGACAATTGATATCGCTGCCAACAGCACCTATGGTTATGAAATTCGCATGGAAGCTTTGATGGAAAATGGTTCGCTCGAAATCGATAACCTTGGCGGACTTTCAATCTCATATGATTTCAATCTGCCACCTCGTACACACGGCAAACTTTATGAAAACTGGATGGGCCGTTTCGAGAAGGCATACATCAATGAGCTAACCGCATGGGTTGGCTCAATCAAGACCGGCGTGCGCCACCCAGATTTAGCAACAGCAAATGATGGGCTTGCCTCATCAATTGCTTGCGAAATGGGTGTTGCTTCGCTTAAGTAACTTGGCGAGAAGTTATGACTGTTGCTGCATAGACCAAAGTGTCCAAATATGTGTGCGAACCGTTAGCGGCTGGCGCATGATTTGCACGATCTGGAAAGCAACATCGTCAGGACGTAAGTAGCTGGCAAGTTTTGGTTCACCTGCAGTACGTCCTGCTTCAATCGCAAACTGAGTATCGGTTCCAGCTGGGCATACCAACGCTACACGCACACCTTTTTCGCGAAGTTCTCGATCTAGGCCGCCAGCAAAACCAACCTGCGCGTGCTTAGTTCCGGCATAGATTGATTCATCTCCGCCACCGCGAAAACCTGCAACGGATGAAACCATAATGATATCGCCAGCTTTTTTAGCGAGCATTGTTGGCAAGGTCGCACGAACAATATGGACGCTAGCTTCGTAATTTGTACGCATCATGCGATTTACTTCATCATCGCTGTAATCAAGAACTGATCCGTACATACCAATACCCGCATTTGGAACAATACAATCAATTGTGCCGAATGTGTCGATAGCCTTCTTTGCAACAGCGCGCGATACATCGGGGATAGATGAATCCCCCGCTAAATAAGCGGCGTTATCTGCCCCAAGTGAAGCGACCATTTCCTGAAGCTTGGCTTCGTTACGCGCATTTAAAACTACTTTGCAACCTAATTCAACGAGTTGTTTTGCGGCTGCAGCACCGATACCGGTTGTTGCGCCAGTGATTACTACTACTGAACCTTTGATGTCTCTTAGTTGGTATGTCATTGGGCAATACTAAGTCAGGTGTTTCAATATTTCTAGAGGCAATCCATCACGGTAATCGTTTCGCCGAATACATAATTGGGCCCAACGGCCTGCCAGGCCTTGCTATTTTCGTTTACCATGTGAGCATCCCAAGAAAGTCGATCGCTCCAGATCTCCCAAACATTTACAACATCTGGCTTCTGGGTGTCACGATAAATATCAATAAATTCGCAGCCAGCTTCGGTGCGTATAACCGCGATATGGCTTTTGAGTTTAGAAACAAACTCATCAAATTGGCCTGGCTTTACATTTACTTCAACGAATAAAAAGACTTTGCTCATTTAATTCGCTCCCCTGCCGGATCAAAAAGTGGCTCTGTTCTAACTGTAGCGGTCTTAGCCTGACCAAACATTTCTACACTTAATTCTCTTCCCGGTTGGCTATGTTCCAAGGGAAGGTAGGCATAGGCAATTGCTGTTTTTAGGGTGTATCCCTGACCGGCTGATTTAATTCTGCCAATAACTTCACTATTAAAGAAAATAGGTTCGTTGCCGAGTGGCACATCCCTGATGTCGCTAAAAGTCAAAGCAGTTAACTTTCTTTTATTATTAGACTCTGCAGTCAGTACCGCTTGCCGGCCGATAAAATTTTCTTTCTTGGTTGAGACTGCAAAACCTAGCCCCGCCTCATATGGGTTGGTTTCGCTATTTATCTCACCTGCCCAGGCACGATATCCTTTTTCTAAACGCAAGGACTCAATCGCGCGATAGCCACATGGGCGTAGATTAAATTCTTTACCCGCTTCAATTAATGAGAGCCAAACCTGTAAAGATTTTTCTCTCGGGATGTAGAGCTCCCAACCTAATTCACCGACATAGGTGATTCGCGTTGCCCGAAGTTGCACGCCTGCAACTTTAATTACTTGAGAGCGCATGAAGCCGAAGGCTTCGTTTGATAAGTCCGTTTCTGTGCATTTACTTAAAATTTTTCGAGCGTTAGGGCCCCAGATACCAAAACATGCTAACTCTTCTGTTAAATCTTTTATGACAACGTTTTGATAGTTGTATTGCCTACGTACTTTTTCTAGCCAACCTAAGTCATGGTTTAGAAAAGCAGTGCCAGTTACTATAAAAAAGGCGTTTTCAGCGGTTTGGGTCACGGTGTAGTCAGATTCGATTCCACCACTGGTATTTAACGCTTGTGTATAAATCGTTCTGCCAATACCTCTTACAACGTTATTTGCACAGACTAAAGATAAGAATTCTGCTGCGCCTTCTCCTGTTACCTCAATTTTGGCAAAACTTGATTCATCAAAAATCCCAGCTGAAGTTCTAGTTGCGTGATGTTCCAGCGCCACTGCGGGATGCCAATTTTTCCCTACCCATCCATGTGGCCTTAACGTTTCATCCAATTGACTCTCGTTTGGGTTTGAATAGAAATTAACTCGCTCCCAAGCCGCCTTCTCTCCAAAGGTTGCATGATTGTTGCGATGCCAATCATAGATTGGAGATTTCTTTTCTCCACGCGCACTCTGGCGCTCTTCTCCAGGGTAATGAATATCGTAATAAGCCTCATAGTTTTCACTAACTCTTTCCAGAGTGAACTTAGGAGACTTATAAGCATCAGAGAATCTCTTGATATCCATATGCCACAAATCCATCGTTGGCTCACCAGCCACAATCCATTCGGCTACTACTTTGCCAACGCCGCCGGCTCCTGCAATTCCATGTGCGCAAAAACCTGCAGCTATATAGAAACCGCCGACAGAGCTCTCACCTAAACAAAATTCATTATCCGGCGTAAATGCTTCCGGACCGTTTATAAAATTCTTGATGCCAATTTCGCCCATTTTTGGCACGCGCATGGCAGCGTTCGTGGCAATCTCTTCGAACCGATCCCACTCTTCCGGCAGTAATTTTGCATTAAAGTCTGCAGGTATTGAATCCAATGATTCGTGGCTTGTCCGCCATGCTTTTGAATTTCTCTCATAACCACCCATAAGTAGGCCTTTGACTTCTTGGCGGAAATAGATCAAATTATCTGGATCTCTAAGCGATGGAAGAGTGAGTGAATTTTCTGGCAAAAAATTCTCGGTTATTAAATATTGGTGACTCATTGGCACAATCGGGACGCGCACGCCTACCATTCGACCGATTTCGGCGGCGAAAATACCACCGCAATTAACTACAACTTCACATTCAATCTCACCTTTATCGGTCAATACCGAGGTAACTCTGCCATTTTTAGTATTAATCTTTAGCACTCTGGTGTGAGTGAAAATTTTCACGCCTTCTTTTCGGGCACCACTTGCTAAAGCTTGGGTTAATTGAGATGGGTCGACTTGTCCATCTGATGCCATGTAACACCCACCAAGTACGCCTTCCATATTTAAGAGTGGAAATAAATCTTTTATCTCACCTAAGCTAATTTCTTTCAGGTCCAACCCAAAAGTCTTTGCCCAACCTATCTGGCGCTTAATTTCTTGCATTCGTTCTTGGGTAGAGGCAATTTTAATGCTGCCACATTCTTTCCATCCCGGTGGAGTATCTGTTTTTTCTAAACTCCTGTATAAATCCACTGAGTGCATATTCATCTTGGTAAGTGTTGGATCAGCACGTAACTGTCCAACAAGTCCAGCTGAATGAAAAGTTGAACCGCTAGTTAAATCTGCTCGATCAACTAGTACTACATCTTTTTCGCCAAGTTGGGCTAGATGATAGGCAACTGAGGTACCCCCAACTCCACCACCAATAATTACAATCTTTGCGCGCGTTGGCAACTCTTGAAGATTCACGACACAACTGTATCCTTTGCGTGTGAGCCAATCTAGTCATGAATTTGACGATTTGTTAGATAAAGTTCCACGTTTGAAGAACAGAATAGCGGTCACTGAATTATCTGGTGGACTAACTAATCGGAACCTAAAAATTTCAACTGCGTCCGGGGATTATGTTGCCAGAATATCTAGCAATAAATCATCACTACTTGCCATAGATCGCCGCTCTGAATATGAAAACTCAAGAATAGCCGCAGGGATTGGGGTTGGCGCTCCCGTTTTTGATTATTTGCCTGACTTTGGCTTATTGGTAATCGGTTACATACCAGGCAAGACTTACTCAGAAATTGATGTATCTAATAACTTAAGCAGGATTGCCAGTACTTGCAAGCTTCTGCATAAAGCAGCTCCATTCACTAGAGACTTCGACATGTTTGTTATTCAGAAAAATTATCAAAAACTGGTCACTGAATCTGGTTTTAGATTTCCAAACGGTTATCACCAATACGCACCACACCTTTCTAGAATGAAAACTGCTCTGGCTATCTTGGATGAGGTAAGGGTTCCATGTAATAACGACTTGCTTCCTGCTAATTTTATCGATGACGGTAAGAAGATTTGGTTAATTGATTACGAATACTCTGGCAATAACGATCCTTGCTTCGAACTTGGAAATATCTGGAGCGAAGCGAAGTTACCTTTATCAGCACTCGATGAGTTAGTTACCTCTTATTACGGAGGTTCGCGTCCAGAAAAATTAGCCCGGGCCTGGTTATTCGCTCTGCTTGCCAAATACGGCTGGACTTTGTGGGCTTCGATTCAGAATTCAGTTTCGGAGATAGATTTTGATTTTTGGCAATGGGGAATGGAAAAGTTTGAGGATGTCCAAGTGAGTTTTGCAAGTAATGAATTTGAACAAGCACTTACTCAAGTAACACAAAAATCTCTATTGCTTTAAGCACCTATCCTGATATTCTGCCGCACATGAGCTATGACGTTAAGAAAATCCGCTCCCATTTTCCTTCGCTAAATACTGGCCTAGCCTTCTTTGATGGCCCAGGGGGCAGCCAAGTCCCAGCTGTCGTAGGCACTGCTATCGCCGATGCGATTACAAAACCGATTTCAAATCGTAATACAAATACTGAATCTGAAAAAAATGCTGAAGAGATAGTTCTTGGATTTCGTAGAGCAGTCGGAGATTTAATTGATGTCGATCCAAATGGCGTTGTATATGGTCGCTCTTGGACACAATTAACTTATGACTTCTCGCGCACTCTTGCTAAAACTTGGAAAGCCGGAGATGAGATCGTTGTTTCCAGATTAGATCACGATTCGAATATCCGACCTTGGATTCAAGCCGCCGAAGCAGTTGGAGCAACCGTTCGGTGGGCCGAATTCGATGTTGCTACATCTGAGCTCACCGTTGCCGCGGTTGAGGCAGTTTTATCTAACAAAACCAAACTTGTTGCGATCACTGGTGCTGGAAATACCATCGGAACTCGACCAGATTTAAAGGCCATTGGGGAGGCCGTTCATAAAGTCGGAGCCCTCTTTTATGTTGATGGAGTGCACTTAACTCCACACGCAGTTATCAGCGCAAAAGATATAGGCGCAGATTTCTTTGGATTCTCTTTCTATAAATTAATGGGGCCACATTGTGCGGCCCTTGCCGCATCCCCCGAACTGCTTAAATCACTTAATAATGACAAGCTTCTGCCATCAACATTTAACGTTCCTGAAAAATTTGAGTTTGGAACACTGCCCTATGAGATCATGGCGGGCGCGACTGCGGCTATTGATTTCATTGCAAATATGGCCCCGGGCAGCGGCAAGTCCAGGCGCGAAAAGATTGTTAATTCAATGAGCGCCCTTGAAGCATACGAAGATGAACTGCTGGTCTATATGGAAAGCGCCATCAAATCGCTACCTGGTGTGACGATGTATGGCCATGCTAAGCACCGCACTCCAACGCTCTACTTCTCCTTTGCTAATTTCACTAGCGGCGAAATTTACAAGGCAATGGTTGAAAAACGAGTTAATGTACCTGCCCATAATTTCTACGCACTTGAGGTCTCCAGAAAACTCGGCCTTGGCGATGATGGTGCGCTAAGAGCAGGGCTTGCCCCTTATTCAACACGCGATGATGTAGATCGTTTAGTCAGCGGGCTGCGCGAGGTTTTGGGTTTTAAATAAGAATTAAAAAGAAAAGCCTTCCGGTGTGAAAGGCACCGAAAGGCTCATCTCGTGCGCGCGAAGGGATTCGAACCCCTAACCTTCTGATCCGTAGTCAGATGCTCTATCCGTTGAGCTACGCACGCTAGACCGTGAATACTACAGGCTTTTCAAATACCGCCCAAACTAAGTAATTCCTCGCGTGTGACTGCCTTTTTACG
>SHVF01000044.1 GCA_009691135.1 Candidatus Planktophila sp. | reverse complement strand
ATGCGCGGTGGACGTCCCGCACGGCGCTTGCGTTCGATAATTACGCCATCTTCGATTAACTGACCGCCCCAAACACCGCATGGTTCTTCGCGGGATAAGGCGCCGTCTAAACATTTATTTCGCACAGGGCAGCTGCCGCAAAGCGCTTTCGCCTGAGTGATTCCTTCATCACTTTCGGAGAAGAAGAGTTCAGGATCAGCGTTATGGCATGGCAATATAAAGGCGATGGCCGAGTCATAAGCACCGGTTACTTCATAGAGACCGATCTTCTCCCCTGTTTGCGCCCAGCCTGGTACCTGTAGTTCGCTGTAGAGAACGCTCATCGTTCTCACCCACTTTCTTCTCTCTCGTTTTCTATCTTGGTTTGGTTTGGTTTTTGATAATAAAAAAAGGCCTTCAACTCCTTTGTGGAGTTGAGGCCTTAGGTTTGGCATCTATCGGTCTTATCCGATCGAACCTCCTGTGGCCTCATCCACGGCGTAAAAAGCTGCGTAAAACGCTGGCTTTGACGCTGCGGGCCAATTTGTATGCTTCTTTGTAGTCGCATGGAAATTGGCAGGCGAAGTAGCAGCACCGCGTGTAACGCGTGCTGTGGTGAATGGATTAGATGTAAGAAACATCGTTCATTCTCCTTTTCGCCTATATAGCCCTTCACCAATTTGGTGAAAGGCAAGGGTAAACCACAGATAGAGGTTCGCGCAACCTAATTAAATTAAGCGCAGGAAATCATGCGAGCAGGCCCGCCTCACGCAGGAATCGGCTCGGATTCTGACGATGGCTGATGTGTAGATCGACCTTAGCCCGGGTCATTCCAACATAGAACAAGCGGCGCTCCTCATCGATTTGCTCATCAAAGGGCAAGATTCCTTCCGATGCGCCGATCAAAAATACGCGTTCCCATTCCAAGCCTTTAGCCGCATGCAGAGTTGCCAGCGTAATCACCGGCATCGTTGGTGGGTTGTTCTGTTGCACGCGATCTTCAATTTCACGTAAATAACTGCGCAAAGTCTTTGGACTAAAACTATTGTCACTATCTAACTCGCGCGCCAAGTGCAACAGCCCCGCAATGCCATCAATACTTTCGCCAGTTAAGAATGGTTGCGCAATCGTGCGAAGTTCATCAATCCAAGAGACGCCTTCTGTCGGCAGAACAGATGCGCGACGAACTTCCTTAAGAAAATCTCGGACATCTTGGCGATCAAAAAATCTTTCGGTGCTACGAACTTGATACGGCAGACCTGATTTATTCATGGCGCGCTCGACACCTTTTAACTGATTATTGGTTCGCGCCAATATCGCGATCTCTTGCGCTTGCGTTCGGCTATTTAGGAGTTCAGTTATTTGGGCTAGAACGCCGGCAATCTCGGCATCTTCATTGGCATAACCATCAACGCTTGGCTTTGTTCCGTGCTCATTTAGCGCAACTAGTTCTTGGCCCATTGCGCCATGACGTAAGAGGGCATTTGCAGCAAAGGTAATTTCTGGAGTTGAGCGATACCCGGTACTTAAGCGAATTACCTCAGCATCAGGAAAGCGTTTTGTAAAGCTATTTAGAAATACTGGCGTTGCACCAGCAAATGAGTAAATGGTTTGCGCAGGATCTCCAACCACACAAATATCTTGACGTGAGCCAAGCCAAGCATTTATCAAACGTTGCTGAACTGGCGAAATATCCTGATACTCATCAATTGTGAAGTAACGATAATGATCTTGCACTCGCTCGCGTACAGTGCGCTCTTCCTCCAACATAGCAGCGGTTAATAAAAGTACATCTTCAAAATCAATTGCTAGCTCTTGCTTCTTAACACTCTCATAGGCGGTGTAAACCTGTGCTAATTTTTCGGCGCTTATTCTTGGCTTTTGTGTTCGCTTGCCAATTTCATTTACAAAATCTTCAGGTGCAACCTGTGAGACTTTTGCCCATTCGATTTCACTTGCGATATCGCGCATCAATTCGCGCGATGTTGCACGTAGTTCACCCGATAGCCCGGCACGATTTATCGCTTCTCCAATAAAACCTGCTTTAGCGGTCATGAGCTCTGGTACCCGCCCGCCAAAAACACTGGGCCAGAAATAGATCAATTGCTTAAGGGCTGCCGCGTGAATCGTGCGTGCTGCAACCGTTGGGACGCCAAGTGCGCGCAATCGCGTGCGCATTTCTCCGGCAGCGCGTGAGGTAAAAGTAAGTGCCAAAACTTTCTGTGGATCCATCGTTCCGATAGCGGCTGCATATGCGATGCGATGAGTAATCGCGCGCGTCTTGCCGGTACCAGCACCTGCAATTACACAAACTGGTCCACGCGAGGCTAGCGCTACCACTTTCTGATCATTATCTAAGGCTGACAAGATTTCTTCAGCGCGAAGATTTCCGTTTCCCTCACTCATACATTTAACCAACGGTCAATCATTTTGCGCGAGACAGACATAATCGGCGGCAATGAGAGTGAACCATCAGCGACTTGTTCCTTAAATTCTGCGCGCGATAACCACTTGATTTCGACAATTTCTTCACCGTCAGGTCGAGCAGCTTCTGGAAAATCTGTTATTGCTTCAAATGAGATCATAATTGATGCTGGAAATGGCCAAGGTTGTGAACCTAGATAATTGATTTCACGAACTGCAATGCCGGATTCTTCATAAACTTCACGCTGCACGCATTGCTCAAAAGTTTCACCGGGTTCTAGAAAACCTGCAAAACATGAGAATCTACCTTCTGGCCAAATTGCCTGGCGCCCTAGCAAAATGCGATCATTGGCATCTCGAACTAAGACAATAACTGCAGAATCTGTACGCGGGTAATGCTCACTCTTATCCGCATCGCAGGTGCGTATTGCCCCGCCCATCGCAACAGATGTTGGCGCACCACATCTCGCACAATGCGTGTGGGTCTTATGCCAATTTGATAAAGCTACCGAATGCAGAGCAAGTTCCATCTGTAACTCATCGAGGTCTCCCCCGATTTCGCGCAACGTTGCATATCCAGCCGGTGCATCATCACTCTGCGATTTAGGGTGATCTGAACTCCATGCAAAATATGGTTCGCTATCTAATTGATCTAAACCTAGAAAATACTTTTCCCCCGCTTTGAATTCGCCACTTTTAATTAGCGCAGAGATTTCTTTAGCCTTTAAGAAACGTAGCTCTGTGGCATCTAAAGAAACTGCCAGCCGCCCATCACTAAAGTGCACGATCTTGGCTTTGGCCCACAGCTGATCCAGCATTGTTTGCTTAGATCGTAGGTGGCCGGCGCGGTCCATCTTCGATACTTGTCCGTTGACCGCGCTCATAAGGGGCAACGCTACTAGCCTTCGCCATATGCGCATCACCTCGTGGAATCTGCTCCATGGCATGGAGATTCCCCCCAACCCCGCAGGTCCATCCGCGCCAGCACTGAAGCGGGCGATCGCCGAAATTGATAGTGATGTCATCGCGGTGCAGGAAGTCGATTATTTACTGCCGCGCACAAATGGCGTAAATCAAATTGGCGAGATTGCAACTGCGATGAGCGCAACTGACTGGGCTTTTGCGCCGAGTGTGATCGGTACTCCGGGTGAGAAATGGCGCAAGTTAAATGATCGCGACCCAAATTACGTATCAAATAGCTCAATCGGTGATCTAGCCGGAAGCTATGGAATCGCAATCGCTTCAAATATTCCAGTTATTAAATGGCAAAGACTTGAACTTGGTAGATCAGTTATCGGTATGCCGCTAATTGTTCCGGCTGAAAGTGAGGCTAGTAGCAGACCAAAGATTCGCGCGATCTATGTTCGGGATGAACCAAGAGTGGCACTTGCTGCAACTCTGCAAAATGGTTTTACGGTGATAAATACCCATCTTTCTTTTGTGCCTGGTGTAAATCTAAAACAGTTAAATAAGTTAAAGCACTGGGCGCAGCAAATTGCGCGCGAGACAAATACGATCCCGATGATTCTAGGGGACCTTAATTTGCCGAAAGGTATTCCAGCGATAGGTTCAAAATGGAAATCTTTGGTAGACCAAAACACTTACCCAAGTTGGGGCGCGAAGATACAGTTTGATTACATTTTGGCCAATGACTTATCTGGATATCAAGTCACCGATCGCAAAACGATAAAGACCGGTGTGAGTGATCATCTGCCGTTGCGAATTGAATTAATCAGAACCCATAAGTAGCTCAACAAGTTGAGCATGGCTTAACAAATCCGCTGGGCGATCAGTTTCACCGGATGGAACATAATGAAATGCCGCCGATACGCAGGCCGGATCGATTCCCTTTAAGTTGGCCCAAGCTAGGCGATAAACAGCTAATTGCACCGCAGAAGATTCACCTAACTTAGTGGAGCCTGTTTTCCAATCGATGACTTCAAAGCGACCATTGATTTCATAAACTGCATCTATACGACCGCGCACCAAAACCCCACCAATTACCGCTTCAAATGGCACTTCTACTGCAACTGGAATGCGTGGCGCCCAATCGGATACCAACCATGCTGCTTTAAGTTGCTCAAGAGTTTGATCTGGTTCGAGCGGATCAAGGAAATCTAAATCATCATCGTCAAATAAAGTTGCGGCGCGGAAATGGCTTTCTATCCATAAATGGAAAGCGGTTCCACGGCGAGAATATTCATCCTGCGGCCTTGGCATCGGACGGCGAATGTTTAGCGCAAGTTCAGTTGGATCTTTATGCAAGGCAACGAGGGTTGATGTGGAAAGCCGTGGCGGAAGTGCAATTTCTAGGCCGCCGTTTCGTAGCAAGGTATTTTCATGAATTAAAGCCTGCGCATCTTGGGCCCAAGAGATAATTTCCAAATCAGTCTCAAGAAATTTACTTAGATCAATCGGATCTGCACTATTTACAAGTGCGATCTTAGAATCAAAATCTGCGCGTTTATCACCCAGTGGGTCACGTGGCCAAATTCCTGTGGCCGGATTTTCGAGTTTAGGATTTTTATCATCATCATCCGGTTGTGCTGCGTTATTTAGGATCACTCCCGATTTTTGGGCAACTAAGGCAACTTGTTCAAAAATTGATGAGGGTTTAACCCAATCCGCGCCATCGCGCCACCAAGATGTTGTGGCGATCAAATGAGTACGGGCGCGAGTAAATGCGACATATCCCAAACGTATTTCTTCACGGATTTTTGTGGCGTTACAAACTTTGCCGTAAGCCTCGATCTCTTTTTTTGCCTCCGAATTCTTAACCGCACCGTTAAATGAGAAGACAGGCAGCTCTGCGCTATCCCCACGTAAATGAAATGGAATATGTTTCTCATTAGTGATCCAATTTTCGGGATCTGATTTATTAATTCCCGGAAAAGTTCCTTCGGCTAATCCCGGAACTGCAACCACATCCCATTCAGCGCCCTTTGACATGTGGACGGTGAGAATCTGAACCACGTCGCCACGGACCTCAGGAGCAGCTGATTTCAGGCCTCCTTCTTCCTCGCCAGTTATATCTAGCCACTGCAGGAATGAAGTTAAGGTTCCGCCGCTGCGTGCAAACTTTCCTGCCTCATCTAAGAATCGATCTATATGGCGACGGCCAGAACCGGTGCCATCGCGCAACATAACTTCTTCTTCTAGGTGCAAGTACCTTTCAATTTCATTCATTAAATCTGTGATGGTGCCACCGGCGCGCGAGCGGATACGTCGCAGATCGGATGCAAAGCGGGATATTCGCTTATAGCCATCTTCAGTAAATGTCTTGCGGTCTGCTTTTTCAATCTCATCAACTGTATCGATCAGTGATCCCAAGAATTGATCATCGGCTTCAGCGCGTTCAGGATTTCCGGCAGCAATCTTCTTAATTAACGATTTGCTTTCAGCGCGCGAACCCTTGGCGCGATTACGAGAATACGCACCAAGTGCTGCCAAATCTTTTGCACCTAAATTAATTCGTGGCCCAGTGAGATGGCGCATCATCGCAGCGCCGGCATCTGGATCTGCAATTATCTTTAACATCGAAACAATGTCGGCAACTTCTGGAACATGAATAAGGCCACCTAGGCCGATGACATCAACTGGCATGCCAGCAAAACGTAGCGCGCTTTCAATTGCGGCAATTTGTGAACGCTTGCGAACAAGCACGGCAAAAGTGGTTCGCTTCTGCGTGCTTTGCGCCAAACGCTTTTCATCAAACCAAAGTGGTGAGAAGGAATCTGCTATTGCTTGTGCTTCAGCTTCAATAGTTTCAAATACACCGCAACTTAGATTGCCGGCGCCGGCGCCAATGCGAGGGGTAA
This sequence comes from Candidatus Planktophila sp., assembly GCA_009691135.1. GTDB lineage: Bacteria > Actinomycetota > Actinomycetes > Nanopelagicales > Nanopelagicaceae > Planktophila. The sequence continues at coordinate 2,670 of SHVF01000044.1, read as the reverse complement.
GGGGTGGAACATCTGCGCCACTTTCGCTGCGGATTTGCGCGGAGACAACGTTTGCAAGTTCGAGAATCACTTTATCGTTTCGAAAGGTAGTTAGTAGCGAGTATCGCTCTGCTCCAGTTTGGCCAGATATCTTTGGAAAATAGCGTGCAAATGAATTGATTGTGCCGGCAGATGCTCCGCGCCAGGTGTAAATAGCTTGGCATGGATCGCCAACTGCCATAACAGGATGCCCACCGCCAAAGAGTGATGACAACATTCTTACCTGTGATTGCGATGTATCTTGATATTCATCGAGTAAAACAACTGAATATTTCGCGCGTTCGAGTTCGCCAACATCTGCAAAGTTGGTTGCAATATCTGCAGCAAGTGACATTTGATCATCAAATGAGAGTTGGCCAGATTGTTGGCGGCGTTGGATGAAACGCTCCACCATTGGAAGCAGGCCAATACGTTGCGTCAGCGCACGATTTACCTTACGGGCATGATCATTTAAATCACCGGTCATTAATGATAGTTCTTGCAATACCGCTAGGTCGGCAGCTTCAATAGCATCAGGTTTGACTTGATGTTCGAGCATCAACTTTGTTAAACCCAATAAATCATCAACCACAGTGCTTACGGCAGATTCGTTGGTGTAGGTGGCATCATCCCAATTGCGCACAACATCGTTGGCTAATTGCCACATCGCAGCATCACCCATCGGTGCGATATCGGCATCTATTCCGAAACGAATAGAGTGTTCGGAAAGTAAACGCGCTGCATAGGAGTGGTAGGTAGTAACAGAGACTTCTAAAGGTGTATCTGCCGGAATTAAATTTGCACTGCGCAACTGTCGCAATCGGGTGCGGATACGAATGGCAAGTTCGCCAGCGGCTTTGCGGGTGAAAGTAAGTCCCAGAATTTGATCAGGGCGGGCATAACCATTTGCAACTAGATAGATAACTCGCGCCGCCATAGTTTCGGTCTTACCAGAGCCTGCGCCAGCGATAACAACTGCCGGTTCTAGCGGATTAGTTGCGACAGAAATAATCGCGCTTTGTTCATCGGTGGGTTGATAAACCTTGGCACCGACTTTGGCAAGGGCTGCGGCGATATCTTGTGGTGAATACTTCTCGATCATTCGATCACCGCCCGACCTTCATTTTGGATTGGGCAGGCAGCCTTTACCACGCATTTTTCGCACATTTCATTGATCTTTGCCTGGAAGGTTGCAGCCCCCATACCTTCGGCAATCTCTTCGATTTTTGCTTTAACAGCCGCCTTGTCAATTACAAATTGTTGGCGCGTTGTAACTTTTACTGAATCTTTAGCAAGGTAGACAAGTTCGGCGCCAGTTGATTTCGTGCCAGATAACTTGCCTTCGAAACCATCGAGTGCCACCGCCAGTTGGTAACAGGCTAATTGTAAATTCTCTAGCGCCTCATTCTTTTTGATCATATTTTTACCTGTTTTAAAATCAATGACATAGTAATTTCCATCAGAGTCAACTTCGATTCGGTCAACGCTACCGCGAATCTGGGCGCGGCCAACTTGGATCGTAAAGTTAAGTTCGGCACCGACCACATCACGTGTGGTTGCCGCGTGATAGCGAGCAAAACGTTCGAGCATCTTTACCGCGCGCTTGAGTGATGATGTGCTGACCCATCCATCAGTCGGATCAATTAAGGACCAGGCAGATTGCAACTTGGCAATCAGATCCGCATCCGTTATGCCAGGTTCTTCAACTTTAATCCTTGCAAATTCGTGAATAGCCGAACCTAATATTTGCGCAGATGAATCTCCATTGGTTCCGCCATTTTTTTCTAAGAACCATTTCACGCCACACTCGGTAAATGATTCGGCGCCACTTGGTGAGACCGGAACGCTTTCATCTGAGTCAACCACGCTTTGTGTTGATGAGATTGGCAATGAACCAGTCCAATTTGTGGGATCAGCCGAATGAATCTGTGATTGCGCCAAAGTCTTTAGCAACCTTGCAGAAGTTTGCGAATTTGTACCAGATAAATTCTGTCGCAGCGTTGCAACCAAGGCCGATGTGGTTAGCGGCCGTGGCACTTCGGTGATGAGTGGCTCTTCTAGCCCAGAATTACTATCTAGCTCTTCAAAGTAAGCAGAAGGTTCGTCATCTTCGCGTTGCACCGCAGTAACGATTAAACCTTGGCGGGCGCGGGTTATAGCCACATGAAGCAAGCGTCGCTCATCTTCAGCTAAAGCGCTAGCAGCTATTACATCGAGTTCGATGCGCGCTAGATCTCCGTGGCGTTCGCGTTCTACAAGTCTTTCGCTGCCAAGCAGTGAGCTGCGCTGTCGCAGATTGGGCCAAACACCTTCTTGTAAACCAGCGACTGCAACGAATTCCCATTGGCGACCTTTCGCCGAATGCACGGTGAGAATTTCGACTACATCAGGGCGCACGCCTTGTGAAGTGATGAGATCGCCAACAATTGACTCGCGCGCTATTTCATCTAAGAAAGCAGATGGTTTGGAATATGGAAAACGTTCTGTAAATCGCTGCGCCGAATCAAAGAGTTGAATCATCGCATCCAGATCTCGGTCGGCGCCTGCGCCACGATTGCCACCGCGAAGTGCGATATTGCGCCATGTGGTACTTAGCTTTTCATTATCACTCGACTTTGCGTTATCCCATATTGCCCAAAGTAAATCTTCGGC
>SHVF01000043.1 GCA_009691135.1 Candidatus Planktophila sp. | reverse complement strand
TCAGGATCGCGCATCGTTTATCCAAATAACTTCGGGAAAGTGTCAGTATGTGCAGTACGTAATTCACTAAGTGGAATTACCGCGCCATTAATCACTAAATTACTGCCGCCTGTTGTACCAAGTTTGGTGATCGCAATATCTTGTTTTTTGGCAAGTGCCAAAAGCTGTTCTGACTTCGCGGGATCTATTGCAACGATTACCCGTCCTGGTGATTCTGAGATCAACGCAACTTCCACATTTGCGATTGTGATATCCGCACCAACGTTATGGCGAAGCACCATTTCGGTAAGGGATGCGCTTAGCCCACCTTGGCTTAGATCGTGCGCTGCTGTGAAAATCTGTAAAGTCCGGCCCGCAACAAGCAGTTCAATTAGGCGCATTTCACGCTGTAAGTCAGCCACCGGAGATTGTCCACCGCGCTGTCCATGCATGTACGCCCATTCACTGCCCGCAACATCATCAGCAGTTTCACCAAGCAAATAAAGTTCTAATCCGGCGCGATCAAAACTCATTGGAGTTCTAGTTCGCACATCATCAATGACTCCAAGGACGCCAATCACTGGCGTTGGCAAAATAGCAACCGCCCCAGTTTGATTATAGAAAGAAACATTTCCACCAGTTACTGGCAAGCCCATCTCTAAAGCGCCATCAGCCAAGCCTCTAACCGATTCTGCAAACTGCCACATAACCCCAGGATCTTCGGGGGAACCAAAGTTAAGGCAGTTGGTAACAGCTAAAGGTTTAGCACCTGCAGTTGCAATATTGCGCGCTGCTTCAGCGAGTGCCAACTTAGCACCTTCGTATGGATTTAAATAAGACCAGTTTGCATTGGCATCAGTTGCAATCGCAACACCCAAATGTGTTTTTTCATCAATGCGTACCATTCCCGAATCATCGGGTTGTGATTGAATTGTGTTTCCCTGCACGTAACGGTCATATTGTGAAGTTACCCAAGATTTATCAGCCAAGTTTGGTGTTGCCGCTAATTTCAACATTGTAGATTTAATTTCATCTGGTGTGCTTGGCCGGGGCACAATAATTTTTTCGGCATTTACGCGATCTACATATTCGGGCTTAGCGAACGGGCGGTTATAGACCGGCCCATCATGTGCCACAGTACGTGGAGGAACATCCACAATTAAATCTCCATGCCAGGTGATCTCAAGTCGTTCGCCATCGGTTACTTCACCAATTACGGTTACGGTGACATCCCATTTTTTGCAGATTTGCAAGAAGCGGTCGATATGTTTTGGCTCTACGATGGCGCACATACGCTCTTGCGACTCAGACATCAAAATCTCTTCCGGCGACAAGGTGGCATCACGCAACGGAACTCGGTCAAGTTCGACCTTCATGCCCCCGCTTCCACCCGAAGCCAGTTCACTAGTTGCGCAAGATAAGCCTGCCCCGCCAAGGTCTTGAATGCCTACAACCAAGTCTTCAGAAAAAATTTCGAGTGAGCATTCGATTAGAACTTTTTCAACGAATGGATCCCCGACTTGCACTGCTGGACGTTTAGCTGGACCCGTAGATTCAAATGTTTCAGATGCCAATACTGAAACGCCGCCAATACCATCGCCACCAGTTTTAGCACCGTACAAGACAACTAAATTGCCAGCACCTGCTGCTTTAGCGAGTTTGATGTCGCTATGTTTCATTACGCCAACACAGAGCGCGTTAACTAGTGGGTTACCGATATATGTTTCATCAAATACAACTTCGCCACCAATATTTGGTAGCCCTAAACAGTTTCCGTATCCACCAACTCCGGCGATGATTCCTGGCAAAACACGCCGTGTGTCCGCAGCATCGGCTGGACCAAAGCGCAATGGATCCATAACCGCAATAGGACGAGCACCCATTGTCAAAATATCGCGCACGATTCCGCCAACGCCAGTTGCTGCACCTTGATACGGCTCAATAAATGACGGGTGATTATGAGATTCAATTTTAAATGTGACAGCATATCCCTGGCCAACATCAACAACACCGGCATTTTCACCAATACCAACTAGAAGTGCATCTGTCTTAACAGCCTTATCTCCAAATTGCTTTAGGTGCACCTTCGATGATTTATAAGAACAGTGTTCAGACCACATAACTGAATACATAGCGAGCTCAGATGAAGTTGGACGCCGTCCCAAAATTTCTTTGATGCGTGCATATTCATCGGGCTTTAGCCCAAGTTCGGCAAAGGGCTGAACCACATCCGGATTTTTTTGGGCAATCGCAACAGTATCTAGCGCCAATTACTTCACCAAAGCCTTCAAGACTGATGTGAAGAATCCTAAGCCGTCAGCAGTTGGGCCAGTTAAAGTATCGATCGCATGTTCTGGGTGTGGCATTAAACCGACAACATTGCCACGCTCGTTAGTAATTCCAGCGATTTTATTGCGGGATCCGTTGGGATTCTCGCCTACATATCGCGCAATTATTCGCCCCTCAGATTCGAGCGCCGCAAGCGTGGCGTCATCACATTGGAAAGAGCCTTCGCCATTTTTGAGTGGGATGACAATTTCTTGACCTACTGAATATGAAGATGTCCAAGCGCTTTGGTTATTTGTAATCTCTAATTTTTGATCACGGCATAAGAAATGAAGTTCATGGTTGCGAGTTAGCGCACCTGGCAGCAAGTGTGCCTCGCACAGAACTTGAAAGCCGTTGCATATTCCAAGCAATGGCATCCCACCATTGGCAGCATCAATAATTTTCTCCATCACTGGTGCAAATCGTGAGATCGCACCACAACGAAGATAATCACCATAGGAAAAGCCGCCCGGCAAAATAATTGCGTCGACACCTTTCAGATCCGCGTCGTTGTGCCAAAGTGAAATTACAGTCGTGCCTGCATGTGTTACGGCGCGCGCAGCATCACGATCATCTAGCGTTCCTGGAAAAGTTACAACACCAACTTTCATTTACTTCTCAACTCTTACCGTGAAGGTTTCGATAACTGGATTAGCAAGTAGCGTCTCTGCCGCCTTCGCAACTTCAGCTAACTGTGCAGGTGTTGGGTCTCCATCAATTTCAATTTCAAAACGCTTTCCTTGGCGCACGCTTTTAGCAAAGGTGAATCCCAGGCGAGGCAAGGCAGCAGAGACTGCTACTCCTTGTGGGTCGAGAATTTCAGGCTTTAACATCACATCAACCACGATCTTTGCCATTTGCTTCCCCTTGTTAGAACTTCATACCTGTAATACGCAAATATGCTTCTTCATATCGCGCTGCAGTTTTTTCTACGATCTCTGCCGGCAATTCTGGCGGTGGGCTCTTCTTATCCCAGCCGCTTTGTGTAAGGAAATCTCTAGTGAATTGTTTATCAAATGAGGTTTGGACGCTACCTGGATTCCAAGTCGAAGCGTCCCAAAACCTTGAAGAATCAGGGGTTAGCACTTCATCTCCAAGGGTTATGGCGCCTTTAGAATCGCGACCAAATTCGAATTTAGTATCAGCCAAGATAATGCCGCGGCTACGTGCAAAGTCGGCAGCTGTTTCATAGAGGGAGAGAGTTAGATCTCTTAATTGCACTGCTTCATCGGTTCCCACAATTTTTGCGGCAGATTCGAAATCTACATTTATATCGTGATCACCAATTTCCGCCTTCGTTGCTGGCGTAAAGATGTTATCTGGCAACTGTGAGCCATCGACTAGACCTGATGGAAGTGAATTTCCACAGACTGCTTTGTTATCTTTGTATTCGCTAAGTCCACTACCAGTTAAATAACCACGGGCGACACATTCGATTTCAAACATATCAAGTGGTTTAACTATTACGGCACGATCAATGACCTGCACCGGAACATCATCACTAATGATGTGGTTTGGCACGATATCTTCGAGTAGTTCAAACCAAAAAAGTGATAGCTGGGTCAAGATGGCGCCTTTATTTGGAATCGTAGTTGGCAGCACCCAATCAAATGCTGAGATGCGATCAGATGCGACTAATAAAATTTCATCTAAGTCGTTGGTGTAAAGGTCTCGTACTTTTCCTGTGCGCAGATGTTGCCAACCAGCAATAGTTGGTGCTGACGGAGCGCCAGCTGCGCCGAAGCCGCTCACCTGATGGAATGAGGTTTGTACTGCGCTGCGGCAGGATGCGCGGAAGTAATCGCGTCAATGCGATCGACAACTCGGGCAATTTGTTGGCGAGCATCACCGGTAAATTCAATTGGTTGGCTAATTAGCGTATCGAGCGCTTTGCGATCTAGTGGCAAACGATCATCAGCGGCGAGTGCATCAAGCAGGGTATTCGCTTTGCCTTCGCGCATTAACAGCGCTGCTTTAACTGCGTGTTCTTTGATCACTTCGTGCGCAACCTCGCGGCCAACGCCAGCTTTTACAGATGCCATCAAAATCTTTGTTGTCGCTAGGAAAGGTAGATAACGATCGAGTTCTGCAGAGATTACTGCAGGGAAAGCGCCAAATTCACCGAGCACCGTAAGTGTTGTTTCAAGCAGACCATCCATGGCATAGAAAGCATCTGGCAGAGCAATCCGACGAACGACACTGCAAGAAACATCACCTTCGTTCCATTGATCGCCAGCAAGTTCTGAAACCATCGATGCATAACCGCGCAAGATCACGCTTAGGCCGTTAATACGTTCGCAGGAACGTGTATTCATCTTGTGAGGCATTGCAGATGAGCCAACTTGTCCCGCTTTAAAGCCCTCAGTTACAAGTTCGGCACCAGCCATTAAACGAATTGAAGTAGCAAGTGATGATGGGCTTGCTGCTAACTGAACCAGTGTTGTCACAACATCGTAATCAAATGATCTTGGGTAAATCTGACCCGTTGAATCAAGTAATCGGTTAAAGCCAAGTTCATTTGCGATTTCTAGTTCTAGGACGTGGTGTGCTTTAGATGAACCAAGTAAATCGATTGAATCTTGTGATGTCCCAACTGGACCTTTGATACCACGCATTGGATAACGATCTTGAAGCGATACTAAACGCTCATAGGCAAAGAGCAGTTCTTCGGCAGCAGATGCAAAACGTTTTCCTAAAGTTGTAACCTGGGCAGGCACATTATGTGAACGTCCAGCGATCGCTTGATCAGAATACTGCGCAGCCTTTTCGCCAAGTTGTGCCAAGACTGCAACTACTTTGTCGTGAACGATCGCTAAACCATTTTTAATTTGAAGCGCTTCAATATTTTCAGTCAAATCACGGCTTGTCATTCCGGCATGAATTACTTCGTGTCCTGAGAGGGCGTTAAATTCCTCAATTCTGGCTTTGACATCATGGCGAGTTAACTTTTCGCGGGCATCAATTGATGCCAGATCAACTTTAGTAATTACTTTCTCATAGTCAGCAATTGCTGCCTCTGAGATTGCGTGGCCAAGTTTGTTCTGCGCGCGGGCTACTGCCAGCCAGAGGCGGCGCTCTGCAATTATTTTTTCTTCCGCCGCGAAGATGGCGCGCATTTCTTTTGATGCATAACGATCAGCAAGGGCGCTCACTGGCTTATTCTCTCCCATTTAATTGCCCTTCTCGGCGACCGACGCATTAAGTGCGATATCACTGCGATAGAAAGATTCGGAAAGTTCAATCTGTGAGATCGCACGATACGCACGATCGCGAGCTTGGGTTAAATCCGAGCCAATTCCGGTAACTGTCATTACTCGCCCACCTGTTGAAACTAATATATCTCCACTTTTTGAAGTGCCGGCATGAAAGATTTTGGTATCAGCAATGGAGGGAATATTAGTAATCGCACCGTTAACTTGTGGCGAATCTGGATACCCAGGAGCGGCCAAAACAACAGTGACTGCACTTTCATCACTCCATTCCAGTACTTCATCATCAAGTGAATCTGTCGCCGCTTTATATAGAAGCGTTGCGAGCGGAGTTTTAAGTCTAGGAATTAGAACTTGAGTTTCTGGATCACCAAAGCGAGCGTTAAATTCGATTACACGAATTCCATGATCTGTAAGTGCCAAACCGGCATATAAAAGTCCAATGAACGGTGTCCCGCGCGCTGCCATTTCAGCGATCATCGGTGCTAATACTTTTTCATAGGTTTCATCAACTATGTCATCGGGTGCCCATGGCAGCGGAGAATATGCGCCCATTCCACCGGTGTTGGGACCTTTATCTAAATCGTAAGCACGCTTAAAATCTTGCACGGGTTCCATAGGTAAAATATTTCGTCCATCTGAAATTCCAAAGAGTGAAATTTCTGGACCATTTAAGAATTCTTCAATAACAACGCGCTTGCATGAGATGGCATGTTCTAAAGCGACTTGGCGATCATCTGTAACAACTACGCCCTTTCCAGCAGCGAGACCATCATCTTTTACAACGTATGGAGCACCAAAAGAATCAAGCGCTTGTTCCATCTCCGATTGTGTCTGGCAAGTGAAGCTACGTGATGTTGGAACACCGGCATCGCGCATTACGCCCTTTGCAAAATCTTTTGATCCTTCAAGTTGGGCAGCGGCCTTAGATGGGCCAAATGTGGCAATTCCGGCCGCGCGAAGTAAGTCTGCGACGCCATTTACTAGTGGAACTTCAGGACCAACCACAACTAAATCAACGGTTAAAGATTTTGCTAATGAAAGAACGGCTTCATTGCTGTTTATATCAAGTGAGTGATTGGTTGCAATTTGCGCAGTTCCGGGATTGCCAGGTGCGCAATGTAGTTCAGCACAAGCCGGATCTGCTTGCAGTCCTAGTGCAAGTGCGTGTTCGCGACCACCGCTTCCGACTAGGAGTATTTTCATGAATTAGATGAAATCCCTTACAACAATTGTTTGCTCGCGGCCAGGTCCGACTCCGATTGCACTCATCGGTGCACCAGAAATCTTTTCCAAGAACAAAATATAGTCCTGGGCGTTCTTTGGTAAATCGCTGATCTTGCGCGCGCCCGAAATATCTTCGTTCCATCCTGGCAAATATTCATAAATTGGTTTTGCATGGTGGAAATCAGATTGTGATGCAGGAAGTTCCTCGACTCGCTTGCCATCAATTTCATATGCAACGCAAACTGGAATCTCTTTCCATCCAGTTAAAACATCTAACTTGGTTAAGAAGAAATCAGTAAGCCCATTTACTCTTACCGCGTATCGCGCAATCGGTGCGTCATACCAACCGCAACGACGTGCACGGCCTGTTGTTACGCCAATTTCACCACCGATAGTGCGCAATTTTTCGCCATCTTCGTCAAAGAGTTCAGTTGGGAATGGGCCTGAACCAACTCGAGTTGTGTAAGCCTTAACGATTCCGATGACGCGATCAATCTTGGTTGGTCCGATTCCAGAACCTGTGCAAGCGCCACCTGCAGTTGGGTTTGAAGAAGTTACGAATGGATAAGTGCCGTGATCGACATCGAGCAGAGTTCCTTGTGAGCCTTCGAGCAGAACGCGCTTGCCAGCCTTGAGCGCTTCATCGAGCAGCAGCACAGTGTCTGCCACATATGGGCGCAGGATTTCGGCATAAGCCAAATATTCATCAAGCACTTCTTCAACTTCAATATTCTTGCGGTTGAAAACCTTGATTAGTACTTGGTTTTTATCGCGTAAAGCGCCTTCGATTTTTTGGCGCAAGATTGATGGATCAAAGAGATCTTGAACTCGGATTCCGATGCGATTTATCTTGTCCGCGTACGCGGGTCCGATTCCGCGACCAGTTGTACCAATCTTTGATTTCCCTAAGAAGCGCTCTGAAACTTTATCGATAGTGCGGTGATACGGCGTAATCAAATGCGCATTCGTTGAAATAACTAACTTTGAGCAATCAATTCCTCGTTCAGTTAAGCCGCGGATTTCTTCGAGCAGTACTCCTGGATCAATTACAACGCCGTTACCGATAACGGGAACAACGTTAGGACTTAGAATTCCAGATGGGAGTAAATGAAGTGCGTACTTCTGATCTCCGATAACCACGGTGTGGCCCGCGTTGTTGCCACCTTGATAGCGAACAACATAATCAACGCGGTCACCGAGAATATCTGTGGCTTTTCCCTTACCTTCATCGCCCCATTGAGCTCCGAGCAAAACTAGCGCTGGCATGGTGAAACCTCTCCCGAAATTGGAATTAGCAAGTAATTACTTTTTTAGTGATGTACCAGTTGAGCGAAGATCTTCGCAAGCATGTGCAACGCGAGCTGCCATTCCTGCTTCTGCAGCCTTACCCCACGCACGTGGATCGTAAGCCTTCTTATTTCCGACTTCGCCATCAATCTTTAGTACGCCGTCGTAATTCTTTAACATGTGATCAACAACTGGACGAGTAAACGCATACTGAGTATCTGTATCAATATTCATTTTGATTACGCCATAGTCAAGTGAATCACGGATCTCGGAAAGAAGTGAGCCAGAGCCACCGTGGAATACCAAGTCCATAGGCTTACTTCCTGCGGCAAGGCCCTTCTTGGCAACAACGGCATCTTGCAGAGTCTGCAAAATCTTTGGTTGCAATACAACGTTGCCTGGCTTGTAAACACCGTGCACGTTGCCGAATGTTGCAGCAACCATGTAACGACCGCGTTCTCCAAGACCCAGAGTTTCGATTGTCATCAAAGCATCTTCAGGTGTTGAGTAAAGCTTGGCATCGTGTTTTGCTTCAACGCCATCTTCTTCGCCACCGACAACACCAATTTCAATTTCCAAAATTGTGCGAGCAGCCACTGACTTAGATAGAAGTTCATCAGCAATCTTCATATTTTCAGTCATATCAACTGCCGAGCCATCCCACATGTGTGAGTTAAAAAGTGGTCCTTGACCATTCTTGATGCGCTTGGCGCCGATTTCAAGAAGTGGACGCATGTATCCATCTAACTTTTCTGCTGGGCAGTGATCGGTGTGAATTGCAATGTTGACGTTGTAATTCTTGGCAACTACGTGAGCGAATTCGGCGAGCGCGACTGCGCCATCGACCATGTTCTTAACGGTTGATCCGGATGCGTATTCCGCACCACCCCAAGAAAATTGAATAATTCCATCTGATTCAGCTTCGGCGAAACCACGAAGTGCTGCGATCAGTGTCTGTGATGATGAAACGTTAATTGCGGGATATGCGAATGCGCCCACTTTGGCGCGATCAAGCATTTCTGCATAAATTTCAGGGGTTGCAATGGCCATTATGACTCCAAATTATCTCGGGTGTAATCCCTGACCGAGCGCTTCATTGGGCCGAATTCAGGCTTACGCCATATCCAACCACCTTCGCGGACAGATGAAAAATCGCCAT
>SHVF01000042.1 GCA_009691135.1 Candidatus Planktophila sp. | reverse complement strand
AGAAATTCCAAGCCCATTTTTATGAAGATAAATGAGCATCCCCAGACGACACCGAGGGCTAGATAGATTGGCAACCAAGATTGATTTTTACTCTTGGCTATTTCTGACACGTGGGCCCTGTCGGGCTCGAACCGACGACCCACGGATTAAAAGTCCGTTGCTCTACCGACTGAGCTAAAGGCCCCACTGTAATTGCGCAAACTCTGCGCTAAATACTTGCCGTATCTTAGCGGAGTTTCAACGCCCTTTTGACGCTCGCATTAAGCGGTCGCGAATAGCAAGAGCCAAGCCATCTCCTGCTGGCTCTGCCACGACAACTGATTTAAGTTGGTGCACATCAGCCTCGCGCAGCGCGGAATACATGACACGTGCAAATTCTTCAACGTTCTTAGGCGATGCTAATCGAGTAACGTTTTCAGGAGTTTGTACATCTGCAAGTGCAATAAAACCTTCACCTGAAAGAGGTGCGCGATTTAGAAAGACTGATGCTTGTGGTGCGTAATGATTTTCTAGCGATCCACTTACGCGAATATCCGTTTTGCTAGTTGAAACTTTTAGACCAGTTGATTCTTCAACCATTTCAATGGTGATTGCGCCCGGGCGCAATATCCGTGGAGCATCTGAAGTGCAGTCGATGATGGTTGATTCAACACCAACTGTGGAAGGGCCACCATCTAAAATCTGATCCCTATCTTCTAGAAACTCACCAAGTTCTTCCTGCACAGCTTGCGCTGTTGTAGGAGAGACATGACCAAATCGATTTGCACTGGGTGCGGCGATTGCCTTGCCACCGATTTTTTCAAAGGCAGATAAAAGTGCAAGTGCAACCACATGATCTGGAACACGCAACCCAACGGTTGGCTGTCCGCCAGTAACAAAATCTTCAGCCAGTATTGAACGCTTTAAAACTAGAGTCATTGGTCCAGGCCAGAAATCACGGGCCAGTGAAATTGCATAACTAGGTATTTCATCTGCCCAATCACCAAGTGAGTGCATTGAATGTATGTGGACAATTAGCGGATGATCGGCCGGGCGACCCTTAACTTTGTAAATGCGGGCAACCGCATCTGCATTTGTGGCATCTGCACCAAGTCCATAAACCGTCTCGGTGGGCAGAGCGACTAATCCGCCATCTTTAAGTAATTGGGCTGCCTGCGCCAAGGAATCAGCGGTGCAATTAGATACGAATTCACCACTGCTCATGTGCGCAATTATCGCGCCTTTTTGCGAGAAGATAACCACATGGCCGCGCAGGTAAAGGTAATGCAGATAATCGCCCGCATGAATGTGGGTGGCCCTGCTGTGATCGTGGCCGAACTCATGCGCGGCTTAGATAAATCAGCCTTCGAGCAAATTTTAGTTACTGGCTACTGCGATGAAAATGAAGCTGACTATTTAGATACCGTGGCAACTGATATCAAAGCAACACGTATCGCAGGTTTGGGGCGTTCGGTTTCTTTGCTAGCGGATTTAAAAGCGTTCTTTGGTTTGGTCTCACTTATCCGTAAATACAAACCTGATGTTATTCATACCCACACTGCCAAGGCTGGAGTCTTGGGTCGCTTAGCATCTCTTTTGGCCGGACGCGGCGCAGTTCGTGTCCACACTTTCCACGGACACTTGCTTCACGGTTACTTCAATACCTCTGTTACTAAATTAGTTGTTTTGATTGAGAAATTCTTTGCAGCGCGTACCAGTGTCCTAATTGCGATTGGCACCAAGGTGCGAGATGACTTGGTTGCCGCTGGCATCGGCCGCGCCGATAAATATCGAGTTTTCTTTCCTGGACTTCCTGCGCCAAAGGCAATCGTAAAAACTACGGCGCAAAGCGCTCTTGGAATTAGTGCTGAAACTTTATATATAACATTCGTCGGTCGCTTAACCCAAATCAAACGGCCAGATCGCTTATTAGATGTTGCTGCAGAATGTAAGGCGCGCCGCTTAGATTTGCGTTTTTTAATTGCTGGCGAAGGTGAACTTTTTGAAAGTTCAAAGGCGCGCTGCCAAAGTGAGCAGTTAAGCGTTACTTTCTTTGGCTGGCGCAATGACATCGACCAGATCTTTGCCGCAAGCGACATTGCAATTCTGACTTCCGATAATGAAGGCATTCCACTTACTTTGATTCAAGCGGCCCAAGCCGGTTTACCGATAGTCGCAACAAGCGTTGGTTCTATTTCAGATATTGTGATGAACGAAAGCACTGGGTATTTGACTGAGGTTTCGGTACAGGCAATGGCTGATGCAATTGAAAAATTAGCGCGCGATGCCCAGTTGCGAAAGATGATGGGTGAGGCCGGGAAAGCGCGCGCAACACAGTATTTCTCACTCGATCGCATGATTAAAGATCACTCTGATCTGTATCGCTCGCTTTAAATCACATGTTTTTCACAGAACCATCACAGATGCCAATAACTAAATAGGAGATACTTAAGCCATGACTACAAAACGTTTTCGCAAAATAGCAACCATCGCAATCGCGCTAGCTTTGGTCTGCGGTGCAGCACTAGCTCTTCCGGCCAACGCAGCAACGACTGCTACGCGTTATGTAACTGTTAACTCTGAGGGCACCATCAAGGTCACCCCTGATGCGGTGCGCTTAAATGCTAACGTTTCTGTTGTAGCGGGGTCTAACAAAGATGCACTTGCCAAAACTTCAACGTCGGCTGCAGCAGTTCGTGCGGCTCTGACTAAGGCTGGAATTTTGAAAAGTGATATAGCCACTCAGAGCATCAACGTTTACCCGGAATATAACTACACCCAAGATAAAGGTTCAGTTTTAATTGGTTACCGTGGATCACAAGGTTTTGTTGTAACAATTAAGAACGCCGAAAACGCTGGCGCTGTTGTTGATGCAGTCGTCGCTGCAGGCGGAGATAACTTGCAAATTCAAGGTGTAACACCGTTTGTACTTGATTCATCAAGTGCGACTCAATCAGCGCGTGCTAATGCAGTTAAAAATGCAAAAGCAAAAGCAAGTTCATATGCAAAATTGTTAGATGCAAAGCTTGGTCGAGTTAATTACTTAGTAGAAAATTCAAGTCCGATTAGTTATCCGCCTGTTATGGCCATGGCAAAGGCTGCTGAATCGGATGCAACTGTTGTTGATCTAGGTCAGCAAGATGTCACTGTTTCAATAACTATCCAGTGGGCGCTTCTCTAAATCACCTTACTTATCGCCATTTCTGGGCAGTTAAATAACCGATTTTGGTTCGCACCCCTCTAGAAGGTACGATTTGCGAGCCTCAAACGTCCCCATCGTCTAGGGGCCTAGGACATCGCCCTTTCACGGCGGTAACACGGGTTCGAATCCCGTTGGGGGCACGCAAGGCCGAATTCATTCGGCACACGGCTTTAAGGTGACATAAGAGCCACTTATGTTTTCATTCTTTAAGGCCCGGTAGCGCAGTTGGTTAGCGCGCCGCCCTGTCACGGCGGAGGTCGCGGGTTCAAGTCCCGTCCGGGTCGCGAGATGGGAGTGTCCACACACTCTCATCTTTTTTAATGGTAAAAAAATTAAATATTGGCTCGGTAGCTCAGTTGGTACGAGCGCGCGACTGAAAATCGTGAGGTCGACAGTTCGATCCTGTCCCGAGCCACAAACAAAAATTAATTTAAATTAAAAATTAACCGGCAGATCCTGAACCTGATGGACCTGCTTTACGTTGCACCTGAGGCGCTCCACCACTGCGTTGGCCGCCACGAATCTTCGAACCGCCTTCGGCATGGTTCTGTGTTCCTGGTGCGCCCTTTTTACCTTTTTTCGCTTCAAGGGCAGCGAGCATTCTCGCTTTTACATCATCGTTATTAGCCATATCTTTAGTCTACCCCTGAAGATGGAATTCGTAAGAAGTAAACCAACTTAAACAACCAAGCAGCAGCGCCAATTGCCATCAATTGATATCCAGCAGAATCTGGCCAGGTATATATAGAAAGTGCCAACGCACCATAGAAAGCAGCTAGTCCCCACAAGCTAAATGCGGTTAATCGTCGACTTAGGCCAACGCGCATTAAACGATGTGACAGATGATCGGTTCCACCTTGAAATGGCGATATTCCACGATAAATACGCGATGTGACTGCAACTGTTGTATCAAGAATCGGAATCGCCATTAACGCAAGCGGAATAGCAAATGATTTAACTTGCGGAACAACTCCTGGGCTTAAACGAATTGTGAGCACCGAAATAATGATGCCTAGAAAGAGCGCACCAGCATCTCCCATGTAAATCTTGGCAGGGGCGCGGTTCCACATAAGGAATCCTGCTGTGGCTCCTGCAGTCACTATTGCCAATGCGCTAACTAATATTTGCTGGCGATCGTAGGCAATAAAGAATAGAAAAAAGGTAATTACTGCAACTGTGCCAGCAGCGCCACCATCTAAATTGTCAAAGAAGTTAATTGAGTTGCAGACTCCTACTATCCACAAAACAGAGATCGCATAGTTTAAATATGTATTTCCGAAGGCAACACCCATCGTGTCGGTGACGGTAAGAATTACCGCGACGATAACTCCAGTAAATGTCTGTGCAATCAAACGTGGCCAAGGTTGCAGACCACGCAAATCATCAACAAGGCCCATTGCTGAGATTGCCATTGCTGGGACTAAGACAAAACTTGCTAGCCGGAAGGTTTCCAAAGAAAAATCAACTGCTAAGAGTGAAGCGTATGAAGCACCGACAACGCCGAGTGCAATTGCGATTCCACCTAAATATGGCACCGGCGTCTTTTGAACTTTGCGGGCTAAATTTGGGGCATCTACTGCGCCAATATTCAAAGCCAATTTGCGCATCAGCGGTGTGATCGCGCCAACAAAGATAAATGTGATGGCGCCAAGAAGAAAGAATTGCAGAACTGAATATTCCATTAGTAATTTACTTGTTATCTGTCTTAAAATAATTGTTGCGCAGATCATCAACTTCAGATTTGCGGAAACGGCGATGTCCACCAAGTGTGCGAATCGAAGTTAACTTGCCAGCCTTGGCCCATCGAGTAACAGTCTTTGGATCAACGCCAAAAAGATCGGCGACCTCTCGTGGAGTGAGCAATATTTCTGCATCGGGAAGACGGTTCATAAGTCACCTTTTTCATCTATTTCAGTCGGGCAATATAAATGTCCGATTTGTAACGAGTGTCGGAAGTATCCGCCAAAGTGAGCACAAATAGCAAGAGTTAATCAGAGTTACGATGGATCAAATCGCAGATTCAAAGCCCTGCACGATGCGCCAACGGCTAACTAGCCGTTCATAACCCTGTCCAGCCATCTGGCCATCTCCGGCAGCTAATCCGGAAAGTGAGAGCAAAATATCTTCTACAGATGTGTCAGCCTCGATTCCTTCTTCACCTGCCAAGCGGAGTCCAAAATCTAAATAATTTGCCAAGCCACCGTAATCTAATTCGACAAGTGATTTATTATGAAACATATCTAGCCATTCGAGTAAATGTTCAATTTCGGCTTCGACGGATCCTTCTCCGAATGCGCTGCGCACTGTCTGATGTGCAACTTCAGTACGCGCTTTGGCATCTGCGATGTTGGTGCGCAAAATACAAAAGATTCCATCTTCATCTTCACCGCGGATGCGCTCTTGCGCCATAAAGAGTGAGAACCAGCGTGGTGGAATTACCCAATTTTCAGTCAAGATGTGTGGCACGCGATCTTCCATTAAGTCAACGCCTGCAGTAATTACATCTTCTAAAGATTGCGGCAAGAAAAATGGAGTAACTGATGATGGAAGTGAATCTTTAAAATCATCGAGGGCTGCCCAACAACGTGTTGCGGTCGACCAAGGAGAGATGTAACGAACCCCATCGATATCAAGAATGTGTGCGCCATCGGGACGACCCGCTGGTGGTTCGGGGAAAACTAAGCGGCGCAGCGCTAGTTCTTGTTCTTCACGTTTTGAATTCTCTTTTGCCACAACGCCCTGCCAACGCAAACGATCTGCCGGTTCAAAGGCGGAAAGTGGTTCGTAGATGCGAAGCGATGCAACGTAAGGAGTTGGTCTCACGATAATTTAGGCATTGTTAGGCGAAAAATTTAGGCACGAGGAATGTAATTACCCTCTGCAAATGGATCTTCATCATCGCCTGACTTATTTGATGAGTCTTCACCATGGAGTTCTTTGGCAAGACGATCAAGATCCATCTCCTGAGAGTTGTACTTGAGATCTCTCGCTACTTTTGTCTGTTTAGCTTTTGCACGGCCGCGACCCATTGGGCGACCTCCTTACCAATTGCTCTTTTGTCAAGACACGTAGGTTATCGCGTCAGGTAGGTACCTTCCAAAGCAGCCGCTCCTGGGCCACTTTGAGCGTGAATTGATCCTGCCACCCAAGCTTTCATGCCGCGTGCAGCCAAGGATTTGATGGCCAGATCCGCAATCGATGGGTCGATTATCGCAACCATGCCAATGCCACAGTTCCAGGTTCGCTCCATATCGTGTTGTGGAACACCAGCAACTTCTGCCATAAATTTCATTTCCGCAGGTAGCGCCCAAGTTGTGCGGTCATATTTCGCAATTAAGCCATCTGGAATAACGCGCGTAGTGTTATCGGCCAACCCACCACCAGTTATGTGAGAGAAGGTACGTATATTTTCTTGCTGCGCTTTTATTAGCGCTAAACAATCAAGTGAATAAATTTCAGTTGGGGTTAGAAGTATTTCACCTAAAGTTTTATCAAAGCCTACATATATTTTATGTAGATCTAACTTTTGCGTAGCCAAGATATGCCGTACAAGAGAATATCCATTTGCGTGAAAACCACTTGCTGGCATTGCGATGATTACATCGCCGTCCTTAACGCGATGTGAGCCAAGTTCTTTATCAGCATCCACGACACCAGTTGCTGCTCCTGCAATATCAAACTCATCTTCTTTAAGTAGCCCTGGATGTTCGGCAGTTTCTCCACCAATTAAAGCGGTATTTGCTTTTACACATCCTCGTGCAATTCCTTTTACGATATCTGCAATTCGGGTCGGAATAACTTTGCCTACTGCAATGTAATCAGTCATAAAAAGGGGTTCGGCTCCACAGACAACTAGATCATCTACGACCATGGCAACTAAATCTTCGCCGATTGTGTCATAGATTCCCATTTGGCGAGCAATTTCAGTTTTAGTTCCAACGCCATCAGTCGATGTTGCTAATAGAGGTTTATTAAATTTCTTTAAAGCGCTGGCATCAAACAAACCTGCGAATCCACCGATGCCGCCCAGAACTTCCGGGCGAGTTGCTTTGGCAATAGATGCTTTCATTAATTCGACTGCGCGCGCTCCGGCATCGATATCGACACCGGAATCTTTATATGTGCTCATCGCTATTTACCTTTTCAGTAATTTCCAAGCGCATCTTGCCTTCTGACATATCAGTTGGAACCGCGATGGGATAAGTGCCCGTAAAACAAGCGGTACAGAGCTTATCTTCGGCGATTGTGGTCGCCGCAATCAAGCCTTCCATCGAGACGTAACTCAGTGAATCTGCGCCAATCGAACGGCGGATTTCTTCAACTTCTAACCCGCTGGCAATTAGTTCGGCGCGCGATGCAAAATCGATTCCGTAATAACAAGGCCACTCAACTGGTGGACTGGAAATACGAACGTGAATCTCGCGTGCACCGGCTTCGCGCAACATACGAACGATTGCGCGTTGAGTATTTCCACGGACAATCGAATCATCGACAACAATTATGCGCTTGCCCTCAATAATCTCGCGTAACGGATTCAACTTTAAGCGAATACCTAACTGACGGATAGTTTGCGAAGGCTGGATAAATGTTCGGCCAACGTATGAATTTTTTACCAATCCAAGGCCATACGGAATTCCAGATTGTTGTGCATAACCAATCGCCGCTGGCGTTCCTGATTCTGGTACCGGAATCACAAGATCTGCTTCAACTGGTGCTTCAATTGCTAAACGTTTACCGATGCGTACCCGAGTTGCGTGAACACCTTGTCCGGCAATTGTTGTATCTGGTCGCGCTAAATAAACATATTCGAAGATACATCCCTTGGGATCCGGTGTTGCCCACATTTGTGATCGAATTCCATCTTCGTCAATTGCTAAGAATTCGCCGGGTTCAACCTCACGCACGAACGCCGCACCGACAATATCGAGCGCCGCTGTCTCTGATGCAACAACCCAACCGCGGTCGAGTTTTCCAATAACAAGTGGGCGCACGCCATGACGATCGCGTGCGGCATATAAAGTTTTTTCATCCATAAAGACCAATGAGAAAGCACCTTCAAGTTTGGGCAGTACCGCAATTGCGCTAGCTTCCACATTCCTCTCATCTTGAAGCCCAATTAAGGCGGTCATGATTTCGGTATCGGTGGTTGCACCGCGGTCGTTCTTTGCAGCATCGCCTTCTAGTTTTTGAACCATCTCGGCCAGATCACCGGTATTGGTCAGATTCCCATTGTGGGCTAAGGCCAAAGTCCCGTATTTAGTGGGTCTTAGCGTTGGTTGGGCGTTAACCCAGGTGCTTGATCCAGTGGTGCTGTATCGGCAGTGCCCGATTGCTAAATCACCAGTCAAGCTTGCTAGATCTGTTTCTGTAAAAACTTGTGAGACCAAACCCATATCTTTGTAAATCAAAATTCTTTCGCCATCACTTGCAGCAATTCCAGCTGATTCTTGTCCGCGATGTTGCAACGCGTAGAGTCCGTAGAAAGTTAACTTGGCAACTTCTTCTTGCGGCGCCCAAACTCCAAAGACTCCACAAGCATCTTGCGGAGCTTTATCGTCATCTAAGATGTTGTGGTTTAGTAATCCATCAGGGCGGCGCGTCATGGCTTAATCCTAATCGGCAAAAGTGAAGTTAAATCTGCACGGGCACCAGATGCGTTGATGAGTCCTAGTGACATCGCATCAGCCCAAGTGCGTTCACCATTTGCTAGCGCCAGCCAAGTATCAGCATCCATTTCGATAATATTTGCTGGCGTACCGCGAGTGTGAGTTGGTCCTGCCCCACACTGCACAGCGGCATAAGGAGGAATGCGAACTTCGATAGCGCGACCCGGGGAACGTTGCACAAGGGCTGCAAGGGTCTGCTTCACCGCTTCTAAAATCTCAGGATCGCGCATCGTTTATCCAAATAACTTCGGGAAAGTGTCAGTATGTGCAGTACGTAATTCACTAAGTGGAATTACCGCGCCATTAATCACTAAATTACTGCCGCCTGTTGTACCAAGTTTGGTGATCGCAATATCTTGTTTTTT
>SHVF01000041.1 GCA_009691135.1 Candidatus Planktophila sp. | reverse complement strand
TTACGAGTAGAACGACCTTCGGTATGTAGCGAGGAAGGATTGCCCACTTTTGTTAGAGCCTCTGTCATTGCCTTTACTGCAACGTCAAAGATCGGCGTAGTTGCCGCATGATCTAGGTAGACGCTCATTGGAGCAGTCTAGATCACTCGCGAAGTTAACTCTTTTTCGCGTGAATCCCTTGGGTTGCCTGCGGCAGAACGCTGAATAAATCACCGATCACGCCAAAGTCTGCAATATCGAAGAGTGGCGCCTCTGGATCTTTATTTACGACAATGATTGTCTTTGAAGTCTGCATACCCGCGCGGTGTTGAATCGCACCAGAGATTCCACAAGCAACATAGAGCTGTGGGCTAACGCTCTTGCCAGTTTGGCCAACTTGATGTGAATGCGGATACCAACCAGCATCAGTTGCGGCGCGAGATGCTCCGACTGCGGCGCCAAGTTCGTCAGCAAATTTTTCAACCACTGCAAAATCTCCATTAGTGCCACGACCACCTGATACGACAATGTTGGCTTCATTTAGCTCAGGACGTCCACCTTTAACTGGTGGTTGTGATGATGAAACTTTAGATTTCTTAGCAGCATCGCCGATATTTGCAGTTGCACTCTCTATTGCAGGTGAAGATGCGGAAAAATCTGCTTCCACACTGTTTGGTCGAACCGTAATGATTGGTGTTCCATGAGAAACCTTTGAGTGCACAGTTGTTGAACCACCAAATACTAATTGTGTCGCGGTCACATCAGCGGCCACATCGACGGCATCGGTGATGATTCCAGATTCAGTTAAGACGGCAATGCGTGCGGCAACTTCTTTTCCATAGGCATCAGAGGCAATCAGAACTGCAGCCGGTGATTTCTCTTTAATTAAATTGGCAAGCGCGTCAGCAGATGCGGCAACTCCATATTGCGCAAAGTCATCTGATTCTAGAATCAACACGCTTGCGATTGGGCCTTGGTTTACCGTCGCGGCTAAAGCGGCACCTTTACCAGCACCAGCTAAAACAACTGCTGTAACTGCGCCAATCCGTGCTGCGGCAGTTGCAAGTTCTGCAGTTGTTTTCGTAGCTTTATCACCAGAAAAATCCGCCAAAATAAATACGTTGCTCATATCAACTTCTTCTCTGCTAGGAAATCAACAAGTGCTGTGCCGCCACTTCCTTCATCGGTAACTTTCACACCGGCCGCGCGTGCTGGACGTGGTGTTGCATCATTTACCTGCGACCAAGCGCTGCTTGCACTTACCCCAACGGCTGCTAGATCTTTCTGTTCAATTGTTTTTTTCTTCGCCGCCATGATGCCTTTGAACGATGGATAGCGCGGTTCATTAATTTTTTCAACAACGCTGATCACGCATGGAAAAGCGGCAGAGATTTCATCAACTCCGGCTTCGGTCACGCGCGTAATAGAAACAGAGCCAGCCGGATCAACAGCAACTTTGGATGCAAAAGTTAATTGCGCCCAACCCAAGCGAGCGCTGATCATCGCCGGAATAACGCTCATGCGCGCATCGGTTGATTCGGTTCCACAAATTACGATCTCATATCCGCCATCGCTAATTACTTTTGAGAGAACAGCAGAAGTTGCCAGCGCATCAGCACCTGCCAGCCCTGCATCCGTAATCAAGATCGCATCATTTGCACCCATTGATAACGCTTTCCGAATCGCCTCTGTTGCGCGATCTGGTCCCATTGAAATAAGGGTGACGGTATTTGCTCCACCTTCTTCATTTCCGCCATGTGCTTCGGCGATGCGCAGCGCTTCTTCAACTGCGTACTCATCTAAATCATTTAAGACCGCATCAACGCTTTCGCGATCCAGGAGGCCGTTGACCATCTTCTTTTCAGCCCAAGAGTCCGGGACCTGCTTTACACATACGGCGATCTTCATAGCTCCAATGTTACTCACCAGTAGCAGAAATATCCACCGCAAGACCTCAACCGATACTTCAGGTGCTCGTACCTATCCCGGTACTAGGTGGTAAATGAACCACCCGCCTAAAATCCAACTCATGCTCGCTTTTGTTGCACCAGGTCAAGGCGCACAAACGCCCGGAGTCTTGGCCTCTTGGCTTGGTGATCCAGAAGCGCTTGAATTACTTAAAGTTTGGTCTGCCGAAATTGATTTGGATTTAGTAAGGCTCGGCACAACGGCGGATGCTGATGAAATTAAAGACACCGCTAACGCCCAGCCACTAATTGTTGCAGCGGGTTTGCTGGGAGCCAGAGCTTTAGCAGATTCTAGATTTACAGTCGTAGCCGGACATTCTGTTGGTGAAATAACGGCAGCGGCACTCGCTGGCGTAATTAGCGAAATAGATGCGATGAAATTGGTTCGCGCCCGCGGAATTGAAATGGCAAAAGCGGCAGAGCTAAAACCAGCCGGAATGGCCGCAGTACTTGGCGGTGATCGCACCGTGGTTCTAAAATCAATTAGTGATTTAGGTTTAGTCGCTGCAAATGACAATGGCGCAGGACAAATAGTTGCAGCCGGTGATTTAGACGCTCTTGCACAATTAGCGCCAGAGGGTGCTCGTGTTCGCACACTTGCTGTAGCGGGTGCATTTCATACCTCTTATATGCAGTCAGCAGTTGATCCGCTGCGCACCCTTGCTTCGCAAATCAGCGTCAACACAGCTCGATGCGGAGTCATCTCCAATAAAGATGGAGCAGTCATTACTGATGGCCGAGAAGTTCTAGATCGCATCGTGGCCCAGATTTCCAACCCGGTGCGCTGGGATTTATGTATGACAACTCTGGCAGAACACTCATCAGGGGCTATTGAGGTTCCGCCAGCTGGCACATTAGTTGGGCTTTTAAAGCGCGCCGTGCCAATCGTTGAAACATTTGCACTTAAATCTATCGAAGATGTCACACTTGCCAAAGAATTTTCAGTCCGCCACCAAGATGAAGTGAACCGACAGGACGATGATGCCAATTAAAACCAGGACCGGCAGCGAGAGCAGCATTCTCTCTGTTGGCGTTTATCGCCCCGATCGACTTGTACCTAACTCTGAAATCGTCGATGCTATTGATTCATCTGATGAATGGATTGTGCAACGCACCGGAATTGAATCTCGTCGCTTTGCCAGCGCCGATGAATCTGTTGTTGATATGGCAATCGGCGCAGCCGAACAAGCGCTATCTCGTGCCAAGTTAACGATTAAAGATGTAGATACCGTAATCGTTGCAACTATTACCTACCCACATCAAGCACCATCTGCGGCAACTGCAGTTATTGCGCGAATGGGCAATCCGACCGCTGCTGCTTTCGATATTGGCGCTGCCTGCGCTGGTTTCTGTTACGGCGTTGCTATGGCACATGATTTTGTTCGCGCCGGAAGTTCTAAAAAGGTGTTGGTCATCGGTGTTGAAAAAATTTCAGATTTCACAGATCCAACTGATCGTGCAACCGCCTTTATCTTTGCAGATGGCGCTGGCGCGGTAATCATCGGTGAAAGTGAAGATGCTGGAATTGGACCAGTTGAATGGGGTTCAGATTCAGAAAACCGCGATGCCATCTTGATGAATCCATCTTGGATCGATGTGCGCGATACCCAGACTCAGTTAACGAAGGCTGATGTGAAATGGCCAAATATTATGCAAGAGGGTCAAAAAGTTTTTCGGTGGGCAGTTTTTGCAATGAGCAAGGCAGCGCTAAAAGCACTTGATTCCGCGGGGCTAAGCGTTAACGAGTTAGATGCATTTATTCCACATCAAGCAAATGTGCGCATCATTGAAACCATGGCGAAGGAGATGAAGCTTCCAGATTCAGTTGTAATTGCAGATGACATTCGCACCAACGGAAATACTTCGGCTGCATCTATCCCGCTTGCCATGGATGCGCTCTTGCTCAAACACCCAGAACTTCATGGCAAATTAGCCTTGCTCATCGGGTATGGCGCAGGTCTCGTTTTTGCAGGCCAAGTTGTGAAATTGCCGCCTAAACCATAATTTTTTCGTAATTACCCGCCCATTTACTAGGAAGTAAGGGCACTTATCGGCCACAATTACCATCTGTTACCCAAGATAACCGTTTCACAATTAATAAGGAAAAGGATCCATCAAAATGGCACTTTCACCAGCAGATGTACTCGCAGGAATCAAAGAGATCGTTGAAGAAGTAGCCGGTATCCCAGCTGCATCAATTGAACTCGGTAAGAACTTCACCGAAGACCTAGAAGTAGATTCACTTAGCATGGTTGAAGTTGTAGTCGCTTGCGAAGAGCGTTTTGGTGTAAAGATTCCAGATGAGAAAGTAACTGAACTCGCAACAGTAGGAGATGCAGTTAACTTCATCGTTAACGCTGCCGCATAAGTAATTTCATGTCACAACGCCGCGTCGTAGTCACAGGTCTTGGTGCAACTACTCCACTTGGTGGAGATGTTGCATCGACTTGGGCCGCGTTAATTGCTGGCAAGAGTGGTGTACGTCTTTTAACTGAAGATTGGCGCGAACTTTTGCCTGTCCACTTTGCAGCGCGCGTTGCAACAGAGCCAGCCGATCAAATGGAGCGCGTAGAAATGCGCCGCCTTGATCGCTCGGAACAATTTGCGCTAATTGCATCGCGTGAGGCTTGGAAAGATGCCGGTACACCAGAGCTCGATAAGGAAAGACTTGGCGTCGTAATCGCATCAGGTATCGGCGGTGTGATCACTTTGCTCGATCAGTTCGATAATTTAAAGGAGAAAGGTGCACGCAGCGTAAGCCCGCATACCGTTCCAATGTTGATGCCAAATGGACCAGCAGCAAATGTCGGTTTAGAACTTCAAGCCAAAGCTGGAGTACATACCCCGGTAAGTGCATGCGCATCTGGCGCCGAAGCAATTGGTTACGCACTTGAAATGATTCGTAAGAACCGCGCCGACGTTGTCGTTAGCGGCGGCGTTGAAGCTGCAATACATCAACTTCCAATGGCTGGCTTTGCGGCGATGAAAGCTCTTTCAACCCGAAACGATGCACCAGAGCGCGCATCACGACCATATGATGCCGATCGTGATGGATTTGTACTTGGCGAAGGCGGAGGAGTTTTGGTACTAGAGGAGTACGAACATGCCAAAGCACGTGGTGCCAAGATTTACTGTGAACTAGTTGGACAAGGTCTTTCATCTGATGGTTACCACATCGCAGCGCCTGACCCAGATGGTTCTGGCGTACAGCGCGCAATAAAATTTGCTCTCTTAGACGCCAAACTTTCAACTAAAGATATCGTTCACTTAAATGCGCACGCCACATCAACGCCAGCAGGTGATGTAGCGGAGGCAAACGCACTTCGTTTAGCGCTCGGTAAAGATTCTGATCATGTTGCTGTATCTGCAACAAAATCAATGACTGGACACTTACTTGGTGGTGCTGGTGCAATTGAATCTGTCTTTATTGTTAAAGCCTTGCAAGAACGCCTTGCTCCTCCAACAATTAATATTGAAAATTTAGATCCAGCAGTCACAATCGATGTGGTTCGTGACACACCACGCCAACTTCCCGCAGGACAGATCGCCGCGCTTAATGATTCCTTTGGTTTCGGCGGTCATAACGTTGTCTTGGCTTTCGCAACTCTATAAACTGTTGTGTTATGGTCCTGAAAGAGGTTGACCCACGCGATCCATTATTGCGAATCCAGCGGCTGCTAGATCTGGGCACTGATTCGTTATTAATCGAACGCACTGATTGCGGAATGATCGCAGCCACTGGCAATGTTAAAGGAAATAAAGTCGTTGTCTTTGCATCCGATGCCACAATAAAAAGTGGAGCACTTGGCGTTGCAGGTTCACAAGTAATAATCAGTGCTTACCGCGAGGCGATGGCTAAGCAATTGCCAATTATTGGTATTTGGCACTCTGGTGGTGCGCGTTTAAGTGATGGCGTGTCTTCCCTTAATGCCTTTGGTGAAGTGTTTCAATCAATGATTTTGGCTAGCGGTCGCATCCCACAGTTATCACTTGTACTTGGACCGACAGCGGGCGGCGGTGCATACGGTCCGGCGCTAACCGACATTGTTGTTCTTGCACCAGAGGGACGCATTTTCGTTACTGGCCCCGACGTTGTTAAATCCGTAACGGGTGAAGATGTAGATATGGAATCCCTTGGCGGTCCTGAGGCGCACAGTAAAAATAGTGGTGTCGCACATGTAATTGCATCCTCTGAGCAGGAAGCTTTTGATGAAATTCGTGATGTCACCGCCCTCTTTGCTAACCAGGGACATATGGATACAGATCTTAAGGATTTAGATTTATCTGTCTTTGTTCCGGCCATAACCAAGCGAAGTTATGAAGTACATCCGCTAATAGATGCGATTTTGGATGTAGATGGTGAAAAACTAGAACTACTTCCGGTCTGGGCTGAAAACATTACTACGGTATTAGGACGCTTTGGTGGTCGCACAGTTGGTGTTATCGCAAATAACCCTGCGCATATCGGTGGCGTTCTTGATTCGGCTGCTGGCGAAAAGGCTGCGCGCTTTGTGCGCACCTGTGATGCCTTTGGAATTCCATTAATTGTTATTGCAGATGTCACCGGCTTTTTGCCAGGTGCTGGTCAAGAATGGGAAGGCGCCGTAAGGCGCGGCGCCAAGTTACTGCACGCATTCGGTGAAGCAGTTGTTCCGCGTGTAACGCTTATTACTCGGCGCGCATACGGTGGCGCATTTGTGGCGATGAACGCCAAATCACTTGGTGCAACTCGAGTATTTGCCTGGCCGACGGCTGAAGTTTCAGTGATGGGCGCAGTTGCTGCAGTTCGAGTTCTGCATCGCAGATTGCTTGCAGATTTACCAGAAGAACAACGTGAAGATATGGAACTCGAGCTAGCAGCCGAACATGACAAGATTTCTGGTGGAGTTGCGCGCGCCGTTGAAATTGGCGCCGTTGATGAAATAATTGAGCCGAAATATACTAGATCAGCGCTTGCTAGAACCCTTGCCGCTGCGCCTCACCGACGTGGTGCACACGGAAATATTCCGCTTTAATTAATTTTTACTAAATCTTTCATTTACATAATCAGCAGGAAGATCAGTTTCATGTCCGTCAGGAACGCCCATACGTTCGATGATCTCTTCATAACCAGCATATTTGCCGTGAAGTTCATTCCTTGACACTCCACGAAAACAACTTGCAGTAAATCCAGGTGACATCGTGCAAGCAAATAGTGACCATTGACCACCTGGTGCAACTTCTCCTGCCTGGATAACGCCAGCTTTAATCGTGTGCTGCACTACCTGACCAGCAGCAATATCTCTACCTAAAATAATTGTTCGCGCAGTGCCATCGATATGAAATTCATAAAGTGCTACCGGATCGCCCTCGTAGTAATGCCAGACCTCATCAAATTCCAGCACATGCGCCCTTGATGCGCTAACTGGTTCGCGAAGGTAAAGCCCAAGACCTGCCGTTCCTGCCGGGCCACCAGATGCGGTCTTGGCATCGGAAATATAGGTATTAATAAAGTAAGTACCCTCAACAGGAAGAGGTTTCATCCCAAAATAGGCGATTAACTCATCTGCGCGTGATGTCAAAGTGTCGCCTTTTTAATTACTTAGTCTTAAACGTTACAGAAACCGTTGAAGTAACGGTTTTCTTAATCGTTGTGGTGTCATATGCGCCACCATCAGATGTCATTGTCGAATCTGGCGTTGTAACTTGGAAAACGCCACTGCGAACACTCGTCACAGCGCCAACTGATCCGCCGACCGCTTTGGTGATCGCTTCTGCCCGCACCTTGGCATCTTTCATAGCTTCTTCAAGTAACTTTGGACGAAGATCGGCCAGAGTTGAAATGTAATACTGAGGTCCATAGTTATTAACGCTGACACCAGTTTGCAAGATTGAACCTATTCCTTGTGAAAGTTCTGAAACTAATTGCACATCTTTCGTTCGCACGGTGATATCACGGCTGGCGCGATAGTTAAGAATTCGCCCAGTTGAATTTCCATTTACATACTCTTCTTGGCCATAAGTTGAAACTGGGCCAAGGGTCAGTGATGCTGCAGTAATTCCGCCATCTGTTAGATATTTGGTAACCGCATCAACATCGTTACCCACTGTGGTCACAGCGTCTGCGACCCTGGTACGAGAAAGCGAAACCGAAAGTGTCCAAACTGCATTATCTGCAATCGCTTCAGTTCGAGCAGAGCCAGTTACAACAATTCCATTATCTGAGCGTGCTGCTAATCCGGATCCAACTATCGAAAGTCCAAGGCCAATTGCAATAGATAAAAATATCGCCGCAACAATTGTTGCGATCGCTTTACGGCGTTCGATTTGGATAATTGGGCTTTCCGGAATTATCATGTGCTTATTCTATCTAACTAAATTGCCCGAAGTTGAATTAACTTATCGATTTCGACTGCGCGATATGGGGCCAACTCTTCTTCCCACTTATTTCCCAGAACTTCATCGATTGCATCGCGTATGGATATTTCATCGAATCCTTTGGCGAGCGCATCGTTGATTTGGTGTTCGGTTACGACAATATTTCCCAAACCATCAATGCTGGCACGATGAATACCCAGCTCAGGGGTGAAACGATAGAACTCTCCCCCAAGTTCGGACTCTTCGCGAACTTCAAATCTCAAGTAGTGCCAACCGCGAAGAGTTGATGCAATCTTTGCGGAGCTTCCTCGCACATCTCGAAATTCAATCGTTGTTCTATAAGTTCCAACCGCGTTTGGTTGTTCTAACCATTGCAGCGTTAGCCAAGTACCAAGGATTGATTGCAATCCCCATTCAATATGCGGGCGCAGCGCAGCGGGTGCGCTATGTATGACAAGAAGGCCGGTAACAGATTCCTTTAAACGATCTCTGTTCTGGCTAGATGGATTTAGCTCTTGCATCTCTTGCTCCTAGTAAGTACCTGCAAGACCGCGCTATGCGACCTTCCCCAGCGGCATAAACGCTTGCTATTGA
This sequence comes from Candidatus Planktophila sp., assembly GCA_009691135.1. Taxonomy (GTDB): domain Bacteria; phylum Actinomycetota; class Actinomycetes; order Nanopelagicales; family Nanopelagicaceae; genus Planktophila. The sequence continues at coordinate 426 of SHVF01000041.1, read as the reverse complement.
CTAACTAGTTACTCCAATTTTGCTCCATTTAGGCGTAACTGTCTAGACCACCGTTAGGTATACGCGTGCCTAGGCAGTACCCTTTTCCTTAGTCGGACGCTTAATCAGGACCCGTTTCATGGCTTTAATGCTTTGCTCGGTATCGCTGGCGCAAGAGGAAGACCGTGTTTGAGGATTTCTTAAACACCCACATATCGAAGGAAAAGTAAAACATGGCAACAGGCACAGTTAAGTGGTTCAACTCTGAAAAGGGTTTCGGTTTCATTGCAGTTGATGGTGGCGGACAAGATGTATTCGTTCACTACTCAGCAATCCAAGGAAACGGTTACAAGTCCCTTGAAGAGGGTCAGTCAGTTTCATTCGAGGTCGTACAGGGTCCAAAGGGTCCTCAGGCCGATGCAGTGAACGCTAACTAATAACACTTAG
>SHVF01000040.1 GCA_009691135.1 Candidatus Planktophila sp. | reverse complement strand
GCTCCGCCACCAGGTATCGATCCTGGACCCTGGGCTTCAAAGGCCCATGTGCTAGCCACTACACAATGGCGGAACGCATATTCTCCCTCATAACAATGAGTGCTGGCGACCATTAGCGCCGCTAACCTGTCCTCTATGAGCGCGCACCGTGATGAAGTCGACCGCCTCATCGCGGCTTGGAAGCGCGAACGCCCTGATCTGGATCTCAGTCCATTCGCTGTCCTAAGTCGGATTTCTAGAATTTCTCGTAATTTAGATATCGCGCGCCGTGATGCGTTTGCGGATTTAGAAACTTGGGGCTTTGATGTTCTCGCCGCACTTCGTCGCGCCGGCAATCCATACCAACTCTCCCCTGGTGCGCTAATGCAAGAAACACTCGTCACCAGCGGCACGATGACAAATCGTTTAGATCGTTTAGAAGAATTAAAATTAATTACGCGTCAACCAGATCCAGCCGATGGACGTGGATCACTCGTGACTTTAACGTCATCCGGAATGCGCGCAGTTGATAAGGCGTTAGAAGGTTTGCTCGAATACGAGCGAGAATTGCTAACCGGTTTAACTCGTGAAGAACGCAATGCTTTAGCCGAGTTATTGAGTACTCTGGCTGCTCACTTAGAGACGAATTAAATAACTTTGGCGCCAGGCACGGGGCCAAAAGCCCGTGCCACGTTGCCCACTACTCCACTTGAGGTAAGTGCAACTGCCAGATCTAATCCTTGCTCTTCATTTTCAACCAAGAATGCAACTGTCGGACCAGAACCCGAAACAATTGCGCCAAGTGCACCATATTCTTCGCCAACATCTAGTACCAAAGTAAGTGCTGGGCGCAATGAACAAGCAGCTGATTGCAAATCATTTTGAAGGGCTAAACCAACTGCCTTTGGATCTGCAGCCAATAAAGATTGCATAAGTGCATCACTTGTTTGCGGCGCTGCAATATCTAATCCAGCGCGCAGGCGATCACATTCTTGATAAACAGCAGGTGTGGAAAGCCCAACGGATGAAAGCGCCAACACCCAGTGATATGTACCGCGCGAAAGGGCTGCGGTTAATTGATCACCGCGTCCTTGGCCAATTGCTGTGCCGCCAGTGATCATAAATGGAACATCACTTCCCAACCGTGCGCCAAATTCCAGTGATTCTTCGCGCGAAATATCCAAGTCATAGAGCTCACTTAATCCAACGATTACCGCTGCGGCATCTGCGCTACCGCCGGCCATACCGCCCGCAACCGGAATAGATTTCTTTACTTCAATATGGGCATCAATTATAAAGTTATATTCATCTGCAATTAATTGTGCTGCCTTTACCGCCAGGTTTGTGGCATCTGAAGGAACTCCGTGGGTCTGATCTCCAGTAATCGCGATCGTAATTCCGCTACCCGGTTCTGATTTAGTAATCGTGACATCGTCATAAATCGAAATCGCTTGAAAGACTGTAACCAAATTGTGAAATTTATCGGCTTCACACGGGCCAACTGCTAATTGCAGATTTATTTTCGCAGGGACTCGTACGGTAACTGACGTACTCGATGATCTAGTCACGCTAAGACTCTAAACCTTGTTGCGCTATTTTGCAGAAGCCGTGGATATCCAGCGATTCACCGCGCAAAGTTGGATCGATTCCTGCAGCGGTTAGGTGTGCTTCTGCAGCTGCAGATCCGCCATAACGTGATGAAAGTGCGGCGCGCAACATTTTGCGACGTTGGGCAAATGCTAAATCAATGATTGTGAAAACTTCTTTACGCAATCGTTCATTGCCTGGGGTTGCACGGCGTTTAAATCCAACTAATTTGGAATCAACATTTGGTGCTGGCCAGAAAATTGATCGCGAAACAGATCCTGCACCAGTAACTTCAGCCCACCAAGCAGCCTTAACAGATGGGATTCCATACTCTTTGGTGTTGGGTTTAGCCGAAAGACGATCGGCAACTTCGGCTTGCACCATTACGACTCCGCTGCGCAGAGTTGGTAACACCTCAAGTAAATGCAGGAATACCGGGACTGAAACGTTGTATGGCAAATTAGCCACCAAGACCGTTGGCTCAACTGGCAAAGTCTTTAGTTGCAGCGCATCTTGATTTATGACGGTTAGCAATTGCGCACGATCACTGTGTGCTTGGGCAGTTATCGGAAGTTGTTTTGCTAAACGTGCATCGATCTCTACGGCAACGACACTGGCAGCCTCTTCCATTAAAGCTAAAGTCAGTGAACCAAGACCTGGACCTATTTCTAGTGCGATATCTGTTGCAGTTACTCCTGCGGTGCGCACGATTTTTCGACAGACATTGGCATCGATTACAAAGTTCTGTCCCAATGATTTAGAAGGTTTCAAATCTAATTGTTCTGCTAGCGCCCGTATTTCTGCAGCACCAAGTAAAGTCATAGCGTTGAACCTGCGGCGAATGAACCAAATATGCGTTCTGCGTTATCCGATAACGCTTGCGCCAAGGCCGCAACGCTTTCATTGCGTTCTTCCGCCATCGCCCGCACGATATTGGCGATCTGAGCTGGAGTATTTAACGCACCGCGATTGGGCATCGGTGCCAGGAAAGGTGAATCTGTTTCTACTAACAATTGTCCGTGTGGAACAAGTTTTACCGCATCGCGAAGTGCCGGTGCGTTTTTAAAGGTCAAAGTTCCGGCGAAAGAGAGAATGTAGCCACGATCAATGCAGATTTTGGCCATCTCAACATCGCCCGAGAAGCAATGAAAGACAGTCTTTTCTGGGGCCCCCACTTCTAACAAGATAGATAAGATATCGTCGTGTGAATCACGATCGTGAATTATTAAAGCTTTCTTGGTCTTCTTCGCTAATTCGATATGCCACCTGAAGGAATCTTGTTGGCGTTTACGTAATTCAGGTGGGGTTCGAAAATAATCAAGTCCAGTTTCACCAATCGCTCGAACTCGAGGATGCGCAGCTAAAGTTTCGATAATCTTTAAATCAGCATCTATATCCGCAACAACTGGCGCTTCATTAGGGTGCAGTGCAACTGATGCCAAGACGCGATCATTAAAATATTCTGCTGCGGCTACGCACCATTTTGATTGTTCAGCAGAATATCCAACCTGTACGACTCGGTCAACGCCAGCTGATTTAGCATCATCTAAAATTTGTTTTACTGCATCTGAATCAGGTGCGGCATCAGTAACAATTTCTAAATGCGCATGCGAATCAACTGTCGCCACTGGAAGAGGTTTCGGCGCGGGCGCTATCTGGCGATCTATATCGCGATTGTGGCGATCTGCCATTGAAAATTACTCTTTAATCTCGAGCCGCGGGAAAAGAACTGGCGTCTTTGTAACGATAGTTCCTTGTGGCAGTTGGCCCCACTTGGCAACGTTAGAAATTGTTTGCGCACCCAATGAACCAATTGAAGCGTTTGCTCCCAAACTTTCCCAAAGAATTTCGGTGGTTGCAGGCATTACTGGATGCAATAAAACGGCAAGTGCGCGAAGTGATTCGGCGGTGTTATACAAAACTTCTTCTAACTCTGCTTTATTTGTAGGATTTTTTGCCAAAATCCATGGTTCTCTCTCGGTCACATAGCCATTTACTTTCTTGCAGAAATCCATAACCACATTGATTCCACCTTGAAAATCCAGCGCAACCATTGCAGTGTCAGCCTTTGCAACAGTTGCGGTGAGTGCCTCAGCAAGTCCAGCATCCGTTGCAACCGCAGGAACTTTGCCTTCGCAATACTTTTCAATCATGGCAGCTAAACGCGAGGCCAGGTTTCCAAAATCATTTGCTAATTCAGAGGTGTAACGCGCTGACATATCTTCCCAAGAGAAAGATCCATCGCTACCAAATGGGATTGCCCGTAAGAAGTAATAACGGAAAGCATCTACGCCAAAATGATCAGTGATATCTGATGGCGCAATTCCGGTGAGTTTGCTCTTACTCATTTTTTCGCCACCGACCAATAACCAGCCATGTGCAAATACTTTCTTAGGCACAGCAAGCCCGGCAGCCATCAACATCGCGGGCCAAATCACTGCGTGAAAGCGCAGAATATCTTTTCCGACAAGGTGAACATCTGCTGGCCAGGTTTGTGCAAATTTCTTTCCGCCTTTTGAATCTGGTGCATCAGTTAAACCAACTGCGGTTGCATAGTTAAGCAAAGCATCAAACCAAACATAAACAACTTGATCGGTATCCCACGGAACCGGAATTCCCCAATCAAATGTGGAACGCGAAATCGAAAGATCGGTGACTCCACCTTCTAGAAAAGAAATCACTTCATTGCGGGCGCTCTCCGGCTGACAGGCGTCAGGATTTTCGCGGTAGTGCTGGAGCAGAGGTTCGACAAAGGCAGATAACTTAAAAAACCAGTTATTTTCATTAACGAGTTCGATGGGTTTGCTATGAATTGGACACAGCTTTTCGCCACCTACATCAAGTAAATCTCCGGGTAATTTAAATTCTTCGCACCCAACGCAATATGGTCCTTCATACTTTCCAGCATAAATATGGCCAGAGTCCTTAAGTGATTGCAAGAACTTTTGTACGCGTTCGGTATGTCTAGGTTCGGTAGTTCTAATGAAATCATCGTTTGCGATATTCAAGCTCTGCCAATTTGGTTTCCACGCCTCTTGAACCAGGCGATCTACCCAGGCTTGCGGGGCAACATTATTGTGCTCGGCGGTGCGCATCACCTTTTGACCGTGTTCATCCGTACCCGTTAAGAACCAAACAGATTCTCCGCGCTGGCGGTGCCAGCGAGTTAATACATCGCCAGCAACCGTTGTATATGCATGGCCAATATGTGGCGCATCATTTACATAGTAAATAGGCGTTGTTAGGTAAAAGGACTTCATTTGCTCATCTTATTGGCATCAACAACGGCTGCATAAACGATCCGCTTCGGCAGGTCGAATTCATCTGCCACCGTTGAAATAGCGCTTTTGCGATCCATGCCCGCGCCTTCAAATTCGCGGACTCGGGCAACCATTTGATCCGCAGACTTTTCTGCTATTCCGGCCTCTGCACCAGCGATAACAAGTGTGATTTCTCCAAGTACTTCTTTGCTTTGTGCCCAAGTTAATAGCTCGCCTAATGAACCACGAATTGTTTCTTCATACGTCTTAGTCATCTCACGACATATTGCGCCTCGTCGATCTGCGCTAAAAATTGCAACAGCATCTTGTAAAGATTCAACTAAGCGATGCGGTGCTTCAAAAAAGACCATCGTACGCTCTTCAAATCGCAACGCTTCAAAGGCTGCTTGCCTTGCACCAAGTGTGCGCGGAGTAAATCCTTCAAATGAAAACCGATCAGTTGCTAGTCCGGAGAGTGCAACAGCCATAACCGGCGCACTTGGCCCCGGAATTACTTTTACCTCTAAATTCTGCGCCATTGCATCGCGTGCCAATCTAAAACCTGGATCGCTAATTGTTGGCATTCCCGCATCGGAAACAACCAATACGTTTTTGCCTTCTTGTAAATATTGCAAAATTTCTTGGCTACGTTCGGTTTCGTTGCCATCAAAGAATGAAATAACTCGTCCCGTAAAGGTGACGCCGATATCTGAACATAAGCGATGAAAGCGACGCGAATCTTCGGCTGCAATAATTTCTGCAGCAACAATCGCATCTTTTAGGCGCGGACTTGCATCCCCAGGATTTCCCAGAGGTGTTGCCGCCAGCGTTAGTGCCATGGGTACATCCTCTCAGTACGCTAAGCCCGTGAAAACCCGCATATACGTTGGTGCGATTGCATTGATCGGTCTGGCCTTGCGGTTATTTAACTTGGGCACACCTAAAGGTTTTGTATTCGATGAAGTTTATTACGTGGATGGCGCCCGTGATTATTTAGCTCATGGCGTCGAAGTCTCGGGCGATGCTCCGGAATTTGTAGTTCATCCACCGTTTGGCAAGTGGCTGATTGCATTTGGCATCAAAGTATTTGGGGATAGCGAATTTGGCTGGCGTTTTAGTGGAGCGATTCTGGGTACAGTGATGATCGTTCTAATTGCCCTTATCGCACAAAGACTTTTTCGTAATTCTTTTCTGACAATCGCCGCTAGTTTCTTGATGGCAACAGATGGTTTAGCACTTGTTCATTCGCGTACTGCTCTACTCGATATTTTCTTATCTTTCTTTGTGTTGCTAGCAACTTATTTATTTCTAATGCGTTGGCATTGGTGGGCTGGCATCGCACTCGGCTTGGCAATCTCTACCAAATGGAGCGCACTCTATTATTTAGTATTATTTTCTATTGTTGCTTTGTATCGTACTTTCACCCATAACACCGGTAAGGAATTAATTCGACTAACGATAAAAACTGTTATGCAATATGCGCTAATTCCACTTTCGATTTACATAACCTCTTGGACTGGTTGGTTTGTTAGTAATCGTGGTTGGGCGCGTGATTATTCAGAAAATGTAATTAATTCATTTATTTACTATCACTCACAAATGCTTGGTTTTCATACCGGCCTTTCTGAAAAGCACGCTTACCAAGCAAACCCATGGAGTTGGCTAATTATGGGCAGACCAACTTCTTTCTTTTATGAGACACCTAATGACTGTGGCGCAGATAAGTGTTCACAGGAAGTATTAGCACTCGGTACTCCAATACTTTGGTGGGTAGGCACAGTTGCAATTGCAGTTGTAATTGGCTTCTGGATTAAATCATTTGCGCATAAACGATATGAACTACCTTTAAATGTGATTGTTGCAGGAATTACCGCTGGATATCTACCTTGGTTCTTCTTCCAAAATCGTACAACGTTTAGCTTTTATGCGATCGTCTTTGAACCATTCTTGATTTTGGCGATTATTTACTGTATCTACGTGGCTTTACTGCACTTTGAAAATAAGCTAAATATATATGTTGTCGTGGGTTTGATTGGTTTTGTAATATTTGTAAACTTTATTTTCTTCTTGCCGCTCTTTACTGCAGATGTAATTACATACGATTCATGGCAAGCCCGAATGTGGCTGCCTAGTTGGATTTAGCGGTTATTCGTTAGCTGCGCGTGTTTGCTTTAAGCGGGCAACTGCTTCATCGGCTAGTTGCTGATCAAAGATTTCATCACGCGAAGGCGCAGCAGCGGCCAACGCTTCACGTTCAATACGTTCTTCTTCTTCGCTCCAATGGCCAGGTGTAGTCAGATCTAGGACACGTTTTGGTGTGATCGCCTTTGGCGCATTGACATAAGTAGGCACCGGAACTGAATTTGGTTGCCATTCACCGCGAGCGGCTGCAGTTCCCTTTGGCAAAATTGTTACGCGAGTTAGTTCGCGCTCGGAAAGTGGAATCCAATGTTCAGTGTTCTCCTTCGGCGCCAGTACTTCAGATAAATTTGTGGAAGATAAGCCGGCGGTACTTCGCTGCAGTTGCTTAACGCGACGACGTCGCCTGCGATCTGTATTTGATTGGTGGCGTACATACGCCAGATAAAGTACAAACCCAAGAACAGGAATTCCAATAAATGAAATCACGAGAGTTTGCATCATTGCACCCACAATCGTCATAGTAAATGAGATAATAATTAGAGAAAAGATTATTCTGCGACGCATCAACAGTTGCGCAATTTTTGCTTCGCGATCGAGATCAGTATGAATAACTCCGGTGCCTGAACTTCCGCCAGGTGAACTGCTAGCAACAATACGAAGTGCGCTCTTATATCTTTCGACGCTCTTGCCAGAAAATTCATTTCTATCGTGCACCCAGCGTGGGAGGAAGTACGCCGCCCAAATGCCGATGATCGCTAGATAGATAATTCCTGAAGCCATGATGAACCTAGGTTAGAGGAGCACCCCGAGCAGAGCGTGGATTTAGGGGGCTAAATAACCCGAGAATTTTCTTTTACAAAACAGTGATGATCTCGCCAATTTCCGTCGATATGTAAATAACGTGGGCGCAACCCTTCGAATAAATAGCCAGCTTTTTGAGCCACCCTTATTGAAGGTTCATTTTCGGGGCGAATATTTATTTCAAGCCTGTGCAATTTAAGGGATTCAAATCCGAAATTAGTTATCGTCAGTAATGCTTGCGTCGTATATCCGCGATTGGCATATGCTTTATCTATCCAATATCCGATGTGGGCACCGCGCATCGCTCCATGCATCACTCCGCCCATGGTGATCTGGCCAATTAAATTCGAACCTTGCAGATTTTCATGCCAGATCGCCAACGAATAAGAGCGCCCCTGTCGACCTTCGCGGCGATGCCAATTCACCATTTCATAGAAAGATGGCAAGTTCTGCGAACTATCTTCACCTGGAACTTGTGGCAAAGTCGCTTCCCAAGAGTTAAGCCAATCTTTATTTTCAGCACGGACCCGAATCCAACGCTTGCGATCTCGCATACGAAGCGGCCTAAGAATTAAATCTTCACTTCTGAGGGTTACTGGCCAGTGCTGTGACATATTTTGCCGACCTTTACCAATCTTTAGATGTATCGGCGCTCAAGCACCACAACAGTGACATTGCTGCCGGCTGCGATATTTACATCGCCTTCGGGGATTGCGATAAATGCGTTGGCATCGGAAAGCGTTGCCTGTTCATCTTGCGCACTAGAGCCATATGAGAGTAATGGTAAAACCGATTTGCCATCTTCAGAAAGTACTGCGCGAATATAGGAACGATTACCACCGGATGATGTAATCGCTTTCTCTAGCTTTGCCTTGATAGAAGGCCGATGAATTGTGGCTGCCCCCAACATGGTTCGAATCATGGGGCGAATAAATAATTCAAAAGATATGTACGCCGCGACAGGATCACCGGGCAAAGTTACGACTGGAGTTTTATCTGGGCCAATAACTCCATAGTTATGGCGACCACTAGATTCGATGGCAATGTCTACGGTTGTGATCTCACCTAAAGCGGCGAGCGTGCGAGTAATAAGGTCAAATGAATCATCTTTACGCTCGCCACTAATAATTATTAAATCTGCGCGCACCAATTGATCTTCGATTACCGCCTGCAATTGCGCTTCATCGTCTGGGATCGTATGAACGCGGTAGGCAACTGCCCCAACTTCACGCACCGCAGTGGTTAATAACCAAGAATTGGTTTCGTATTCTTCGCCTTCTTTTAACTCATTGCCAGGTTCAACTAAATCTGGGCCAGCAGATAGAACAACAACACGCGGGTGTGGACGAGTTGGCAGATGATCGCGGCCAATTGATGCTGCTAAACCAATCTGGGTTGAGCGAATACGTGATCCGGCCTTTAGAACCAAGCGTTCCCCTGCGTAAATATCCTCAGCAAGAGTGGCACCGTGCGCATCAAGTAAGGCCATATCAAAGGGTTCTAGTGGTCGACAGATGGCGATAAGAGAGGAGAGAAACTCATCTACGCGCGTGCGGTCTGTCATA
>SHVF01000006.1 GCA_009691135.1 Candidatus Planktophila sp. | reverse complement strand
TACAGAGATGTGTGAGGCGTCGCGGTATGCGACGATCCCATTTACTACAGCCGGACACTTACTGGTGCATAACCAAGGCGTCGGATTTACTTGGATAAATCCACCATATATTTTAGAGTAGGAGAACTCGCTGTCATCGCACTTGGCTCCGCCAGTTGCAGCCAAGCAATTTGGAATGTCCCGATTGGGGTGGGGGGTATCTGAGATGTAAATTAATTTTTTTGAGGCCCCGACTAAATGATTGAAGGCCAATTGTTGACCATCTGCCCACCAAGATTTCCGTGATGAGTAGTTCTCCGGTACATCAAAGTACTGAAAACTGCTGAGGATAATCGCGGCAGGCTTGATTTCCTGCATTCGTTTAATACTGTTTTTACGCCACTTGAAACAATCACGATTTTTGTAGGCTCCAATTTCAACTTTTTTGACCTCTGGGGCCGGGCAGGCAGATTTTGTGAGGCTCACCAATTTAAAACCATTCTTATTCGCCAACTTCTCTAGTGCAGGAAACCACTGAGCTGCATGCGAGTCACCATATAAAACGATAGTCCTATTTGAGGATTTATCACCATAGGTGCAATCTCCTGAAAGCACTTCACCGTTATTAACATGGCAATTATCTAGATACACCTTTGGCTTAGCCATTACTTCACTGATTGATACAGATCTGCCATTAGGTAATTTGATATCTCCTTGATCAGCAAACAAAATGCTTACTGCTATTGCTGCGCATACCAATGTAGCCGAAGCAGAGGAGCGAATAATCTTTTCGCTGGGCAATTGGCGTTTGGAAATCGGTTTTTCTATTAAACGATGAGTTAATTCGGCAGCTAACGCAGTCAGAGCGATAAAGAAGATACGTTCTAGAAGGGTTAAAGGGCGCCCAAATCTAGTACTGGGTAGGACCAATAGCGGCCAATGCCATAAATAGAATGGATAGGAAATCTCACCTAGCCATTGCACGATTGGTAACCTCGATAAATCATTTAGTATCGGCGGCCATGAGGTGATCCCTGCAATCAAGATCGCAGTGCCTAAGGTTGGCAAGAGCGCGTTATATCCAGGAAATGGAGTGCGTTCTGAGAAGATAAACACTGATGAAATAAGTAGAAAAGCTCCAGCCCAGATCAATAAAGTTGCCGCTTGCTTTCGTTGTATCGAGATTTTTTCTGGAATAAAAAGTAAGAGCGCACCCATTCCTAGTTCCCAAGCGCGGGTAGGCAAAGAATAAAATGCCCAGATTGGATTTGCAGCTGTTAAATAGAGCGAAAAAAGAAATGAAGCAATCGTGGTTGTAAAAATTCCGATAGCGACAGCCTGTCGTTTTCCAATTCTCCAAAAAGTGTAGATAAGTATCGGCCAGAAGATATAGAACTGTTCTTCGACCGCAAGTGACCAATAATGAATGACTGGTGAAGGTGTGGCATTAAGATTTTGATAATCATTTTGCCAAAAAGCAAAGAGATAGTTGGAGACATATAACGATGCAGCTAAAACGTCCCTACCAAGGTCGGCTCGCACAGTTGGTGGCAACACTAGCCACGAGAAGATCGCAGTAAGAGCCAAAATGCTCAGTGATGCAGGAAGTAATCTTTTTGCGCGGCGCAGATAAAATGCGCCGTAATTAAACTTGCCAGTATTGCCAATCTCTTTAATTATTATCCCGGTAATGAGATAACCCGAAATAACATAGAAAATATCTACGCCAACAAAGCCGCCGGGGGATAGCCTTGCATGAAAGAGAACAACTAATGAGGCAGCAAGTGCTCTGAGTGCTTGAATCTGGTGAATGCGTGGCTTAACGCTCAAACTATTACCAAGGAAGTTATTGGTAGATTGGGGTACTTATCCGATAGCAACTTGCGACCTTTAAGAAAACCTAACTCCATCAGCACCAACACGCCGGCTACTTCCGCGCCGCATCGCAGCGTTAGTTCAATAGCGGCCAACAACGTACCACCCGTGGCTAGAACATCATCAACGATTAGCACCTTCTGATTTGGTAGAAATGCATCCACATGAACTTCGATTTCATCAGTTCCATATTCGAGTCCATATTTTTGAGAGAGAGTTTGGTATGGCAATTTCCCACTTTTGCGAATCGGCACAAAGGAAAGTTCAGAATGCGCGGCCAGAGCAGAACCGAAAATGAATCCACGAGCTTCGATTCCGGCTATGACTTCGGCAGACGCGCAGTGTTTAGACATCTCGATTAGAACTAGATTGAAAGCCTGCGCGTTGGCCAGCATGGGAGTTATATCTTGGAAGAGAATCCCTGGCTTTGGATAATCAGGGATCTCTCTTATTAGAGAAAGTGCGCCTTGTAGGTTCATAGGCCACCAATTCCATCACATGTTACGTGTCCGAGAGGGGACTTGAACCCCTAAGCCCTTGCGGGCACTAACACCTCAAGCTAGCGCGTCTGCCAATTCCGCCACCCGGACGAGTGTGATGGTAACGATAGCAATGTCGAGGGCGCTGCGCAAAAATGGCGGTAACGGATTGCCAATATTGCTCGCCTTCTACATGCGCCGACAGGAGGTTTTGGGGGAGAATGCCAACATGACAAATATCAAAGCTTTAGATCTTACCCATGTCGAAGATGAAGCGATTCGTATTTGTCAAGAATTGATTCGCATTCCTAGCGTTAATTACGGCCAAGGCAATGGCGATGAAGCCGCCGTAGCAGCCTATGTTCTTGCATCACTTGCTGAGGTTGGAATAACAGCAAAAATTTATGAATCTGCACCGAATCGTTGCAATGTGATTGCCCGTATTTCTGGCACAGATTCATCACGCCCCGGATTAGTGGTTCACGGACATATTGATGTAGTACCTGCGAACGCGGATGAATGGTCAGTTGATCCCTTCGGAGGAATTATAAAAGATGGCATGATCTGGGGTCGCGGCGCTGTTGATATGAAAAACACTGACGCCATGATTCTGGCAATTGTTCGAGAATGGGCAAGACGTGGTTATAAACCATCGCGCGATATTGTTTTAGCCTTCTTTGCTGATGAAGAAGCGGGAATGAATTTCGGTTCGCGTTTCATGACTTCGAAACATCCCGAAGTATTTGCCGGCTGCACGGAGGCGATTTCTGAAGTTGGGGGTTTCTCGGTCACATTGGCAGATGGGCAGCGCTTGTATTTTGTGGAGGCGGCACAAAAGGGACTTCATTGGATGAAATTGACTGCTCAAGGTCGCGCTGGACATGGATCGATGATCAATGATGAAAACGCAATCACTGCCTTGAGCAAAGCGGTTAGTAAAATAGGAAATCACGAATGGCCGCAACGTTATACGCAGACTGTGAAAGATCTCTTTCGCGAAGTTGCCCGAGTAACAGGCAAGGCCTATGACGAAAAGGATCTGCGACCCTTGCTCAAAGAGATTGGATCAACTGCTCGCATGATCGGTGCGACGTTGCAAAATACTGCCAATCCAACGATGTTAGAGGCGGGGTATAAAGCAAATGTGATTCCTGGTTCGGCCAGCGCTGTAATTGATGGCCGTTTTTTGCCGGGTTATGAAGACGAGTTGAATGCAACTATCAGAGCGATCATTGGACCTGATATTCAAATTGAAACTATTGCGCAGGACATAGCACTTGAGGTTGATTTCAACGCTCCATTGGTCGAAGCGATGAAAGCTGCTCTCTTACGCGAGGATCCTGAAGGCATTCCTGTTCCATATTTGATGAGTGGTGGAACAGATAACAAGGCTTTATCTGAGTTAGGAATTATCGGTTATGGATTCTCACCACTTCGTTTACCGCCAGATTTGGACTTCATGTCACTCTTTCACGGCGTGGACGAGCGCGTGCCTGTCGATGGAATTCGTTTCGGGGTCAGAGTGTTAGCAGACTTTCTAGAGCATGCTTAATTTTTACAAATTAAATTAGTTGGCAGAGATCTCATTCAGGGCGGTTCTAACAACATCTGGCAGAGCAATTTCCTCACTGGCTAATATTCCGCGAAGTTGCGCTCCAGTTCTTGCGCCAACAACGGCGCTGGTTACCTCGGGGAAATCGCGAACCCAGGCAAGTGCGACCTCAAGTGGTGAGTAACCTAATCCTTGCGCTGCAACACTTACAGCTTCAACGATTCGGCGCGAGCGCTCATCCAGATATGGCTCGATAAAGGCTGCAAAGTGTGGAGTAGCAGCTCTTGAATCTGCGGGTATGCCGTTTCGGTATTTGCCAGTCAGCGCGCCCCGTCCGAGTGGAGACCATGCAATGAATCCGCGATTTAGCGCACTGCTGCATTGCAATACATCTGATTCGATACTTCGGTTCAACAGCGAAAATTCGTTCTGTAACGTTGCAATAGGTGCTTTAGCGGTATTGGATTCTTGCAAAGTAATAGCGCGGGCACTTTGCCATCCGTTGAAATTAGAAATTCCCACGTAGCGAGCCCGTCCAGATGTGTATGCCCAATCCAGGGCGGAAAGAGTGTCTTCCAACGGGGTATTAGGATCCCAAATTTGGATCTGCCACAAGTCCACATGATCGGTGGCTAATCGATTTAGTGAGCGGTCGAGTGATGCCATCAGTGAGGTGCGTGAGGCATCAGTCTTCAGAGTTCCACCTTCGTAGGCCACCCCTGCCTTTGTCGCGATTACAACATCTTCGCGACGGAAGAGCGTTCCGATAAGTCCACCTATTACGCGTTCGGCATCGCCATCACCGTAGTGGCTAGCGCAATCGAGAAAGTTGCCACCTGCTTCTATATATGCGCGAGCTTGATCGGCGGCCTCGTGTGTATCAGTATCTCGACCCCAGGTCATCGTTCCCAAACCAAGTCGCGAGAGTTGAAGTCCGCAATTGCCTGCCTGACGTAATTCCATGGCGCGACCATAGCAAGACGAGGCGATGAATTATCGCTAACCTTCCAACATGACACGGATACTTCTAATTCGTCACGCCCACTCGGTTGCAAATGACCGTGGCGTATTAGCTGGAAGATCCGCCGGGGTTGTATTAACTGATCATGGCAAGACGCAAGCAATCGAGTTGGCTAAAAGATTGCAAGGAATTAGCATCGTATCGATTTACATCAGCCCAATAGAGAGATGTCATCTAACAATGGCCCCTTTTCTTGATGCGGCATTACCTGCAAAACGTCCAAAAGTTATCGTGACCGATGATTTATCTGAGGTTGATTACGGTAAATGGACCGGCAGGAAACTCAGCTCGTTATATCGCCATAAATTATGGAAGACGGTACAGAACCGCCCCAGCGCGATGTATTTTCCCGATGGGGAAGGTTTAGCCAATGTCCAGGTTCGAGCGATGCGAGCCTTACATCAGGCGGCGGCAAGGCCCGGTAATCAAATATTGGTAAGCCATGGTGATGTAATTAAAAGCATTGTGGCTGCCGTGCTTGGCACACATCTTGATAATTTTCAGAAAATTGTGATCGATCCAGCATCGGTCACCGTTCTCGATTTTGATGGCACTGATTTTAGAGTTATAACTTTGAACTCCACGACGGCGGCTATCGCTGATTTAGTTCCTGACAAGAAAAAATCGATTCGTAAAGCCTTACTTGGCGGAGGATCTGGAAGCTCGAGAACTAAATGACTTCGAGAATTCTCCTCTTCGATCCAGCGGAGCGATTTGTAGTTGGTACCGTTGGCGTGCCGGGTGAGCGCACCTTCTTTATTCAGGCACGTGAGAAGAGTCGTTTGGTCTCCGTCTCTCTTGAAAAGGCGCAGGTCTCTGCCCTGGCTGATCGAATCTTGCAGATTTTACGAGAGGTGAGAAGCAGTGAGCCTTTAACCACCTTCGAAAGAGTTGTCGGTGATGATCAACCGTTAGAAAGTCCCATAGATGAAGAGTTTCGCGTCGGCGTGATTGGTCTGGCATATGTTTCCGATCGCCAGCTTATTGAGATTGATATGCAAGCAATAGCAGAATCGCAATTTGAAAGTGATGAACTCATTGAAATCGATACCGAAGGCGATCAAGATATTTTGCGAGTGCTTTTGCCTCTGGGATATGCAGAAAGTTTTGCAAAACGAGCGAATAACGTTGTTGGCGCTGGCCGAGTTCCGTGCCCATTCTGTGGTGGACCAATAGATCCTGCTGGGCATCTTTGTCCGCGGGCAAACGGTTATCGCAGATAGCGATGTCGGCGGATAAAGAGCAGGTTGAAAAGTGGTTGGTCGATATAAATAACGCAACGATGACAGTGACTGGACGCTTAATCGATGCATCGAATGCGACCCTATATGCGATGTGTACTGTTAAGGATTCGCTGGGCGAACGAGAGTTTGCCTGCATTTATAAACCAATCGCCGGTGAGCGTCCACTCTGGGACTTTCCAGATGGCACGCTAGCTAATCGCGAATATCTAACTTTTTTATTAAGTCATTGGTTAGATCTTCATTTAGTGCCGCCAACGATTCTACGTGATGGTCCTTATGGGACAGGTATGGTTCAGATGTGGATTGACATTGATCCAGAAATAGAGTTAATGGATTTTTATTCGAAAGATGATCCACGTTTACGTTCGCTGGCACTCTTCGATGTCATCATCAACAACACTGATCGCAAAATTGGACATTTAATCCCCAGCACCGAAGGGCATCTATATGGTTGCGATCACGGCGTAACTTTCCATGAAGAAGATAAATTGCGTACCGTCTTATGGCAGTGGGCGGGTGAGATATTTACGGATCCAGAGACAGACCTCTTGCGCAAGGCCCGCGAGATATTTCTTGTTAGCAAGCGAGAAATCGTCAAGGGCTTAATTGAGGAGCAAGAAATTGACGCCACTATTGCGCGCATTGATCGAGCGTTAATCGCGGGATCATTCCCGCAACCTAATCCAGATTGGCCGGCCGTCCCATGGCCGCCGTTCTAAGATGCAACTATGAAATCCTGGGCTAGCGTCGCGATTCCGCCGCTACAAAAAGGTTTTCGTATGCCGCCGCTGCGTATATTCGATACCGCCGCTCAGCAAATTTCCGAAGTAGAGATTAAATCCTTATATCGAATGTATGTATGCGGAATCACGCCGTATGACGCCACACATCTAGGTCACGCAAATACCTACTTAACATTTGATTTACTGCATCGTTACCTATTAGCCATTGGGGCCAAGGTAAAATTCGTAGAGAACATTACCGATATTGATGATCCGCTACTAGAACGCGCTAATCGTGATGGAGTTAATTGGCGTGATCTAGCAACTTTACAGATAGATCTTTTCCGTTCGGATATGGTCGCTCTGCATATATTGCCTCCCGACCATTACATCGGAGCAGTTGATTCGATCAACTTAGTAGTTAATGCGATTTCCACATTGGATTCTGCAGGCTCGGTATATAAAAATGAAAACGATCTCTATTTTAAAGTCAATAGTGATCCCAATTTTGGATCAAGATCGCATCTGCAACATAATCAAATGTTGAAAATTTTCAGCGAACGCGGGGGAGACCCTGATCGCGAAGGTAAGCAAGATCCGCTTGATGCTCTTCTGTGGTTGGCGCAACGTCCCGGTGAACCAGGATGGGAAAGCAAATACGGGATTGGACGACCCGGCTGGCATATTGAATGTTGCGCAATAGCACTTAACTACTTAGATATTGATGCCTCTTCTGCCACCTCAATTGACTTCCAATGTGGAGGTAGTGATCTGATATTTCCACATCACGAAATGTCTGCCGCGCAATCTAAAATTATAAACAAAAAGGAGTTTGCATCTCACTATGTACATGCCGGGATGATCGGGCTAGATGGTGAAAAGATGAGTAAATCTAAAGGTAATTTGGTTCTCGTTTCACAACTTTTACTTGAAGGCATTGATGCGATGGTAATCCGTACCGCCTTATTACAACATCATTATCGCAGTGATCATATGTGGCATAACTCAGAGTTAGATCAAGCTAGGCTTTTCCTGGATGAGCTAAGGCTTTGCCTCTCGCGACCAGATGTCGCACCTACTGATATAACTATTGAGGTTGTTATTTCCTCGCTGTCCGAAGATCTAAACACCCCAGCCGCCTTATCTGCATTGCAGAATTGGATTGAGGCGACCAACAAGGGTGAAACTGGTGGAAATCCTGGAGAGTTAAGCAGGGCAATTGATGCCCTATTGGGGATCGCGATTTAATTCTCAGTTTGTCTGCGTAAGAATCTTTCTAGTTCCCTTGCGATTTCATCACCTGAAACATCTTCCAGTAAGGAGGAATCTTTACTTTCTTCTAGCGCCTTAACGTAATCAGCAACATCACTATCCTCACGTGCTAACTCATCTACCTCAGACTCCCATTCAAGTGCTTGTGCTGGCAGTTCACCTTGTGGCAAATTTATTTCAAGAAGATCTTCGAGCGCATTTATCAGAGCCAAGGTGGCCTTAGGAGATGGCGAATTGCTTGCGTAATGCGGGATTGCCGCCCAAAGTGAAACTGCATCTAGGCCGCGTCTTAGACACGCATCTGCAATGACGCCGAGGATGCCAGTAGGTCCTTCATATTTACTAACTTCAACACCTAAGCGATTTGCGATCTCGGGATGTGCTCCACTGCATGTCACAGTGATCGGCCGCGAATGTGGAGCATCGGCTAGCATCGAACCTAAAGTTACAATCATTGAAACCTCAAGATCATCGGCCAAATCGATTAGTTCTTGAGTAAAAGATTTCCATTTCATAGAAGGTTCAACACCGTGCACAATTACAAAATCAAAATCAAATTCTGACATTTGCAAGCCGAAAACTTGTGTACTCGGCCAGGTCAAAGATCTCATATGCGAATCATCCATATCCACCATCGGACGATTTACTTGAAAATCATAAAACTCTTCAGGATCTACATCGGCTATCAATTCAGGCACAACACCTGTTTGATCATCAATGGCATGTGCTCCATCAGTCCAAGCGCCCAAGATATGCGATGCTGCACCAGTAGCAGCATCTGCAGCATCGTTCCATCCTGAGAAAGCGATAAGCATCACCGGTGAGCGAAGTGCTGGAATTTTATGAATCTCCACATCGCCACCTTACGGTAACCTCGCTCGTGTGACGAGTCATAATCGCAATCCAATATTTAAGGTAGATAAAAATGTTTGAGGCGATTCTCTTTGATATGGATGGTTTATTCATCGACTCTGAGCCGGATTGGCACGCCGCTGAGACCGAGATGATGCGGGGATATGGCTATGACTGGCAGCCTGCGGATCAATTACAGTGTTTGGGGGGACCGTTAGCTCGCGTGACTGAATATATGGCTAGTTGTCTAAATGGGAGCGTTAAGCCTGAAACTCTAGCCAAAGTGATTATTGATGAGATGCAAAATAGGTTGAGTTCGACGGCGGTATATATGCCTGGAGCAATTGAATTTTCGAAGTTGGTCTGGCAAGCGCAAATTCCACAAGCCCTAGTTAGCGCCAGTCCTCGCACATTAGTAGATGCTGTGATTAGTGGCCTTACCCATAATTATTTCAAAGAAACTGTTGCCGCCGGCGACATCGCGCGGACTAAGCCTTTCCCAGATCCCTATATACATGCGGCCAAGTTATTAGGTGTAGATATCTCGAAGTGTTTAATTTTCGAAGATTCGCAGACGGGTATCACTGCAGCAACTGCCAGCGGCGCATTTGTTGTAGCTATTCCACATTTTATCGAGGTCAAAGAGAGCGAAAGATTGAAGCGAATAGAAAGTTTTGTCGGCCTTCTGCTACAAGATTTAAGTAAGTGGTGGGAAATCAACCAACGTGAGCTGGGCAAATAGCCTTAAAGAAGCACCAATCACATAACTTGCTTGGCTTGGGGCGGAATTCATTTCGTTCGATAGCGCGAAGAATATCCTCGGCAATATCAAAGAGAATGCGCTCGGTTTTAACTAGATCAGCCTCTGTAGGTACACTTTTTATTAAGCGAGTATCACCTAGATAAATAAGCTGCAATAACTTGGGTACTACTCCGTTGTTCTTCCAATAGAGCAGCGCATATACGCGCAATTGAAAAAGCGCTTTCTCTTCCCAGCCTGGCTTAGGGGATTTTCCAGTTTTATAATCAACGATTCGTACTTCACCAGTCGGTGCCACATCTAGTCGGTCAACATAACCATGCAGATAGAGTTTCTCGGAAAGATCCATCTCAAGGTGGAGTTCGCGATAGGTTGGCTCAAATGTATTTGGCGATTCGAGAGTGAAATAGTTGCCCAACAATTCCTCAGCCCGTTTAAACCAAGAGACTTCATCAAGAACTAACTTGGAAATATCTGGCTTAGCATCAATTTGGGCTTGCCAACGGGAGGGAAGTAGCTCGGTGGCTCTCTTCAAATCTCGATCCGGTGCAGGTAACTCAAAAAGATCTTCTAGAACGGTATGGATTAAAGTTCCACGTTCGGCATCGATACTGGGAGGTTCGGGGAGAAGGTCGATGGTGCGATATTTATAGAGTTGTGGACAGTTATTAAAGTCATTGATGCGACTGGGTGATAGACGCAGTTGGCTCATGCGGTCGAAGATACAGCCTTTGGCTAGGCAACGCCTAAGATGCTCCTGTGTCTAAGCCGCCAGAGAACGCAGCAAGTACCGCCGCAGAGCGTAACCGCGGATTTTTTGTCGCAGGTGATCGTGTTCAATTGACAGATCAAAAAGGCAAGATTTACAGCATCACTATTACCCCGGGAAAAGAATGGCACACTCATAAAGGTTGGATTATTCATGATGATTTAATTGGACTGCCCGAAGGTTCAGTAATCAGCACTAGCGCAGGTTTGAAGTTCACCGCCTTTATTCCATTGCTCACCGATTATGTTCTATCGATGCCGCGCGGTGCCACCATTGTTTATCCAAAAGATTCAGCTCTGATTGTTGGTTTTGCCGATATCTTCCCTGGAGCACGTGTTCTCGAAGCCGGTGTTGGTAGTGGCGCTCTCACGCTCTCTTTACTAAGAGCTGTTGGTGAAAACGGGCATGTGCACTCAGTTGAAAGACGCGAGGATTTCGCAGAAAATGCCAAGGCAAATATCACCAATTATTTTGGGGGAGCGCCGGCAAATTGGTCCCTGGATATTGGTTCGGTTCAAGAGAAGGAATTTTCGAAAAGTTTCGATCGCGTAATACTCGACATGTTGGCGCCTTGGGAATGCATTGAGTTAGCCGCAAGAGTCCTGCGTCCTGGTGGGGTATTTATGGCCTACGTTGCAACGACAACTCAACTATCTGCTACTGCTGAAGCGTTGAAAGAAGATGGTCACTTCACTGAGCCTGAAAGTTTTGAAAGCATGGTCCGTGGTTGGCATCACGAAGGGTTGGCAGTTCGCCCACAACAAAGAATGATCGGTCATACCGGTTTCTTGATATTTGCAAGACGTATGGCACCGGGTGTTGAGGTACTTGCTCGACGCCGCCGGCCAGCGAAAGGTTCATACGGTGTCGCGGAAGACTGAGCGGCTGGTTAATCTGACTATTGCTTTGCTTGCAACTAAACGGTATTTAACTAAGTCAGAGATTTTTCGCACGGTAGATGGTTATGTAGGAACGCCCGAAAGTAAAGAACGAATGTTCGAGCGCGATAAAGATGATTTACGTAATCTTGGCATCATGATCGAAGTCGGTACCTTCGATCCGCTCTTTGAAGATGAGTCTGGTTATCGAATAAAACCGGAGAATTATCAATTTCAATTGGGTGAATTAGATAGTAAAGACATTGCCTTACTCTCACTTGCTGCCGAAGCTTGGCGTGGGGCTGCTCTAGATAGTTCGGCACTTAGCGCCCTTGTTAAGTTGCACGCGATCGGAATAGAAACTGATTCGGAGGCACTTCCTGATTTGGCACCAGCAATAATTTCCAAAGATGCGAATTTGGCTATAGCGATCTCGGCAATAACTTCCCGCACCGTTATCTCTTTTACTTACCTGAGTGAGGCTTTACAGGAAGAGAGTCGGATTTTAGAGCCTTATGCAGTTGCCTCCCGATACGGACATTGGTATCTGTTTGGAATGGACTTAGATCGTAAAGATTTACGCAGTTTTCGTTTGGACCGAATCCTTGGAACGCTTTCGACGAAGGGCCGTGCGGCAAACTATGACATTCCGGCAACTTATAGCGTGGAAAGTCATTTACTCGAAAATAGATCGCAACAGAGCGCCGAACTTTATTTGCGGAGCGGCAGGGCGCTGGCACTTCGAACTAGATCTATCGAGATCTTCGATAAGAAAACACCGCTTGGCTGGGAACGCGTCTCAATCAAATACCGCGATCAAGATCGAATGGCTGAAGAAATTCTTTGGTATGGCGAGGATGCAGTTGTTTTGAGCCCTGAATCTTTGAGGACTTCCGTTATTGAAAGTCTGCAGGCCGGGGTGGTCCGTTATGGCTGAAAAACAGAGCACTCCACTTGAGAAGGCAGCTCGACTCCTTGATTTAGTTCCATACATATCAACTCATCAAGGTGTCGCTCTATCTGAATTAGCTGCTGAATTCGCGGTGAGTGAGTCCGAATTACTCTCGGATTTAAATACTCTTTGGATGTGCGGTTTGCCCGGCTACACACCTCTTGAACTGATCGATCTTGAATTTGAGTCGGGTTTCGTCTCGATTCGCAATGCTGAAACTTTGCAGAAGGTGCGCCTGCTAACTAAAGATGAGTTGGTGATCCTGCTGATCGGTTTAGATCTACTGACTAAATCAATTGATCCTAAGCGTATTGATTTGTTAGACGCGATAACCGGGTTGCAGACCAAGATAAAAATCATAATTGGCGATATCGCAATGATTGCTCCGATTGTTAACAGCTCCTACCGAGCGATAATTTTAAATGCGATTGCAAGCCGCAAAAACTTGCAGATTTTATATCATTCACTTATACGCGATCATCTAACGAAAAGAGAGATAACGCCAATAGAGTTAATGGTTGATCATGGTTATGAAGTACTGCAGGCATATTGCCATCATGTCGGGGCCTATCGCACCTTCCGACTCGATAGCATTGCAGATATTTCGATCTCCGGCATCCAACAGCCGCTGACTATCTCACCGCTTGAGGATGAAGCTTTTGAAATGGAAATTACTATTTCAAAAAGAATTAGAAGTACTTTGGAGAGATTTAGGATCGCTGTCTCATCGGATGCCGCCGCCAGATCAGAGAGTTTTAGAGCCTTCTCCTTCAGCCAGGACTGGCTCATAAGAAGTGCCATGAGCACCTTGGCGGCAACAGAGGTTCTCTCTCCGATTTCCTCACGCCTCGAACTCGCTCGGAAATGTCGCAAAACACTGGATCTCTATGAAAGTGCACTCTTCGACAATATCCCTTGAGTGCAGGTTAGCCGCCCTGAATTTGGGAATTTCTAAGCCGCATGCGCTACCGTTTAGCCATGCCTTTCCTACGTGAACCAAGCCACATTCTTCTGCTGCTCATCGTCGTAGTTGTTTTATTTGGCGCCAAACGCCTGCCTGATTCAGCGCGCTCACTCGGGAAATCACTTCGCATCTTCAAGGGCGAAATGAAAGAGATGAAGAATGATGGCGACGAGAAGAAAGATGGCACTGACGGCTCTGCCGCTCAATAATTGCTATGACGACCACCACTGGCGGTCGTATGCCGCTAATCGAACACTTGCGTGAGTTCCGTAAGCGAGTACTCCGATCCGCGATAGTAATCTCACTTGCTTCTTTAATTGGTTGGTTTTTTTATAATGAAATTATTACCGCGTTGGCACAACCAGTTTGTGATCTTAGAGCAGCGCAGGATTTAGGTGCCGATCACTGCGGCGCACTTTATATCAATGGAGTTCTAGGCCCACTTAATTTGCAAATTAAAGTGGCACTGCTTACTGGCGTTATTCTAAGTGCCCCGATTTGGCTTTATCATCTCTGGGCTTTTATCGCACCAGCGCTGCACCGACGTGAAAAGCGAAATTCAGTTTTTTTCATAGTCGCTGCGACACCTTTCTTTGCAGTAGGCGCATTTCTAGGTTATACAATATTGCCGATTGCAATCAAAGTTCTTTTTGGATTCACACCAGAGTCACTCAATAACCTTGTGAAATTTGATGATTATTTGGATTTTGTTATGCGAGCGATTCTTTTCTTCGGACTTGCCTTTGAACTTCCAGTTTTCTTGGTAACTTTCAATTTAATTGGATTCTTAAGTGGCGCTGCGATTTTACGTCCTTGGCGAATCTGGGTTTTCTCAATCTTTCTTTTTGTTGCGGGGTTCACACCAAGTGCTGATCCACTTTCTATGCTTGCCTTGGCTCTGCCTTTAATCGCACTTTATCTTTTATCTGGTCTATTTGCGACACTCAATGATCGACGTCGCGCAAAGAAGAGATCCGCTGCGGAAGAAACTTAAGGACTATGTGGGCAATCGTTGTTAATCCAGTCTCTGGCGGTGGCAAGGGTGCAGCGCTGGGCAGGGAAGTTGCTGGTTATTTTGCGAATAAATCATTTCCACACCGGGTTATTACATCAACTACTGCGCAGGGGTTACATTTAAGTTTGCAAGATTTCTTAGATCTCCACGTCGATGATTGCCAAGGAGTTGTTGCAGTTGGTGGCGATGGATTAGCGCATCTAGTCATGCAATTGGTAATTCCACGATCTATTCCTTTCACAGTTATTCCAGCAGGTACAGGTAATGATTTTGTGCGAGCCTTGGGATGGTCTCTTGTATCGATTACTAAGCAATTAGACTTTGTTACTACTAAACGAGCAAGCAAGATTGATCTCGGTCTGGTTGATTCAGAATGGTTTGGCGCAGTTCTCTCAACTGGTTTTGACTCAGTTGTAAATGAAAAAGCCAACCGAATGAACTGGCCTAAGGGATCTATGAAATACATTGCCGCGATCGCAATGGAGCTTCCAAGATTTAAACCGATGCAATACACGATTGGATTGGATAACAACTCTATTCAAACTGAAGCGATGCTAATTGCCGTGGCAAATGGTTCAAGCTATGGGGCAGGCATGTTGGTCTGTCCGGGCGCTCGGATAGATGATGGGCTCTTTGATGTAATGGTTTTGCGTCCGGTAAGTAAATTAGAATTTATTAAAGTATTTCCAAAAGTATTTAAGGGCGCACACATTGATCATCCCATGGTCGATATATATCGAAGCAAGAGAGTTTCGCTGGCGGCGCCGGCAATAGCCTATGCCGATGGCGAGAGAGTGGGTACTTTGCCAGTTCAGGCTGAATGTATCGCCGGTGCTGGACTATCGTGGACCCCATGACTACGCCAGCTGCTAAATATGCCGCAGCCATGAAGCGTACCAAGCATCGAGTCACCGAAGATTTTATCTCCGAATTCGAATTTCCCTTCGATCAATTTCAAATTGATGCATGTCATGCCGTAGAAAGTGGGCACGGGGTACTAGTTGCCGCACCGACTGGTGCCGGCAAGACAGTGGTTGGAGAATTTGCTGCCTACCTGGCGCTGCGCAATGGAAAAAAATGTTTCTATACAACGCCCATCAAAGCACTTTCTAATCAAAAATTTCAAGAGTTTGTTGCCCGCTTTGGTGAGGATCGAGTTGGTCTTCTAACTGGTGATACAAATATCAACTCCGAAGCAGATATATTGGTTATGACTACCGAAGTCCTACGCAATATGCTTTACTCCAATTCGAACACTTTGACGAATTTAGGCTCAGTGGTCATGGATGAAGTGCATTACCTTGCCGATAAATTTCGCGGCGCTGTTTGGGAAGAGGTATTAATCCACTTAATGGAATCAGTGCAGGTTATTTCTCTATCTGCAACAGTTTCAAACGCTGAAGAATTCGGGGAGTGGCTTGGGGAAGTTCGTGGACAAACCGATGTAATCCTGAGTGAGCATCGCCCTATACCTCTCTATCAACACGTTCTAATCAATTCCAGTCTGATAGATCTATTTAGTCAACCTGGGAAGATAAATCCAGAGATTCTGGCCCTAGAACGCGAAGCGATGCGCAAGGTGAGAATTCCACGTCATCGACGTGAACAATGGGGCGCTGAAGAATCACGCCTATCGCGGGCTGAAATCATAGAAAAATTAAATCGCGAAAATCTCCTACCCGCGATTACATTTATCTTCTCACGTATGGGTTGTGATGCCGCCGTAAAGCAATGCTTAACTGCGGGCCTAAAGTTAACTAACACCGAAGAGCGTGCTGAAATTCTGGCAACTGCTTCCAAATACACCATGAGTTTGCCAGAGGAAGATTTAGAGGTGCTGGGCTATAGTGAGTGGATCACAGCGCTAGAACGCGGCATTGCAGCCCATCACGCCGGGTTGCTTCCTAGTTTTAAGAACGCGGTTGAAGATTTATTTCAACGTGGATTAGTAAAAGCGGTCTTTGCAACAGAAACTTTGGCGCTTGGCATCAATATGCCAGCCCGAACCGTTGTCTTAGAGAAATTAACTAAATGGAATGGTGAGGCGCACGTACCGATAACTCCGGGGGAGTACACGCAGTTAACTGGTCGTGCTGGTCGCCGAGGAATTGATATTGAAGGTAACGCAGTTGTGCAATGGTCTCCCACTGTAGATTCGGCAACGGCTGCAGGCTTGGCATCAACTCGTACATACCCGCTGCGTTCATCATTTACTCCGACTTATAACATGGCAATAAATTTGATTGCTCGCTTTGGGCGCGAGAGAGCTCATGGGAGCCTAGAATCATCATTTGCCCAGTTCCAGGCAGACCGAGCGGTGGTTGGATTAGTAAAGCAAATTCGGAAGAATGAGAGCGCAAGACTAGAACTCATTGAAAGTGCTAAATGTCATCTGGGAGATTTTGAAAGTTATGCGAAATTACGATCTGAAACCAAAGAGCTAGAAAAATTACTTTCCAAGCGCGATGGTCGTCGAACTTTTGATAATCGTCAACGTGCACACATGGAATCGCAGATTGATGGCTTAAGACGCGCTATGCGAAATCACGCTTGTCATTCGTGTAATGACCGAGAAACACATGCCCGATTAGCCGAGCGGGCTGATCGAATATTACGCGAGTCCGAGGGACTTAGAGCGCGAGTTGAAAATCGCACACACGTGATCGCCAAAACATTTGATCGCATCTGCGATGTTTTAACACATCTGGGATATATCGAAGGTGAAAAGCCACTTCCACAGGGGAAAATCCTGGCTAAGATTTACGCGGAATCTGATCTCTTATTGACCGAGACAATTCGCGCAGGCATCTTAGATAACTTATCGGCGCCTGAACTTCTTGCGGTTGCTTCATCAATGATCTTTCAATCTCGCTCGCGTGAGGATTATGCACCGAAAATGCCGCATCAAAATGTGGCAAGCGCCTTAGCTGAGATAACCCGTATTTGGGCTAAATTAGAAGAAGTGGAGAATGAATTTGATGTCAAAACCCAGAAGGAACCAGATTTCGGCTTCGCCTATATTTCATATCGTTGGGCGCAAGGCAATTCGTTGACAAGTGTTCTTAAGGGCACCGACATGTCAGTTGGTGACTTTGTTCGATCAACCAAGCAGTTGATGGATTTGCTTATGCAGATAGCTGGTGCCAGTGAGCAACTGCGTCCCGTCTGTCGCGAAGGGATCAAGCGTCTAGATCGTGGCGTTGTTTCATATATGGTTGATGACATATGACTTTAATGCTTTTAGATAGCGCATCGCTCTGGTATCGCGCTTATTACGGAATGCCCGACACCTTATTGGCACCTGATGGCACACCGGTAAATGCCATACGTGGCTATCTGGATATGACTGCGCGGCTAATTGGGATGTATTCACCAAAGCGGATTGTGGCTTGCATCGAAGGTGATTGGCGACCTTCTTGGAGAGTTGAACTCTTTCCTGATTACAAAGCGAGTCGTCTTTTGGCAGATGGGGAAGGCGAAGAAGAGCCTGATTTATTGACACCACAGATTCCCATCTTGCTTGATCTCTTAGATTTATTTGGGATTCCTATGGTCGGTGTGGATGACTACGAAGCCGATGATGTGATGGCCACCTTTGCAGTGCAAGAAAAAGGACCAATCAGAATTGTGACTGGAGATAGAGATTTATTTCAACTAGTCGATGATGAACGAGATGTAAAAGTTGTCTACCTGGCGCGCGGACTTTCGCAACATGATTTGGTAGATATTGGATGGGTTAAACGTAAGTATGAGATTCCCGGTGATAGATACGCTTTATTCGCTATGTTTCGTGGAGATCCTTCAGATGGCTTGCCCGGTGTGCGGGGAATCGGTGAGAAAGGTGCTGCCCTAATCGCAAATAACTTTGTAAGTACAGACGAAGCGCTAGCCGCAGCGCACGCTGCGCATCCGGCATTATCACCGGCCTTAGCTAAGAAAATTATTGCAGGAGCAGATTATCTAAAGATTGCTCCCACTTTAGTTAATTGCGCGCGAGATGTTGCCCTGCCGAAACTAAATATTGCAATGCCTAAGGCTCCTAGTGATCTATCAAAGATCTATGAAATGAAAGAGCGTTATGGTCTGGGGGCTAGTGTAGATCGAATGATTGCTTCTCTTAAATGGTAACAATACTTCTGGCTGCCTGCTTAGCCAGCGCTGCTTTTAAACCAATCGGTCTTTGGTTCTTAGCAATTTTTGGATTTGCATTATTTTTCTTTAAGTTAACTAGCAGTAGTAAGCCGATACTTCATAGTTTTATATTTGGTCTCACCCTCAATGCCATAGTTCTGCACTGGAACAGTAAGTATGTAGGGGCTCTTCCATGGTTACTCCTAGCCGTTTTGCAATCCCTTTTTTACCTTCCAGTTGGTTGGGTTTATAAACGTAGCAAGAGCCTCTGGTTGTGCGCGCTCGTACTTATTCTTATGGAGGAAACACGCGCCCGTTTTCCATTTGGTGGCTTTGCCTGGACACGGATCGCCTTTAGCCAAGTGGAATCACCGGCTCTACCAATAGTTTCCTTCGGGGGAGTGTTTGCGCTATCAGCCTTCACAGTTCTAATCGCTATCCTTATCGCAAGAATTGATCTTAAAAGTTTTGTTGGCATAGTTATTCTGTTCATCGCGGTGCTTCTGATTCCTGCTAATCCGCAGGGGAGTGGTTCGGTTCGACTTCTCGCAGTGCAAGGAAATACACCAGAGGTTGGCTTAGAGTTTAATTCCAGGGCTAGAGCGGTATTTAATCTACACAGAGATGCCACAAGAGAATTCGCTAAAGAGCCCTTTGACGCAATCATCTGGCCAGAAAATGCAATCGATATCGATCCACGCCAGTATCCGCAGGTTGCTGCTGATATCAGATTGCTAACAGGTGAGTTGAAAGCTCCGCTGATAGCAGGGGTTGTACAGCAAGAGAATGGAAGTCCAGAGAATGCCTCCATCATGTATTCAACAGAAGGCCTGCTTCAAAGTGCTTATATAAAACGTGGTTTAGTACCATTTGGTGAATTTATGCCATGGCGTAAAATTGCTGAGTTTGTTAGCCCTATGGCAAAGACGATCATCGACTTTGTGCCAGGGGATCAATTGGTTACTCACCTTGTCTCTGGTACAAAGTTGGGTCCGATTCTGTGTTATGAAATTCTTAGCGATTCTTTAGTCAGGGAAATGGCCAATAGTTCTAAGGCGTTGATCGTGCATACCAATAGTGCAACATTTGCAAATACTGCACAGAGTGCACAGCAATTAGCGATTACTCGGATAAGGGCGGTGGAACATTCGCGTGCGATTTTAAGTGTTTCAACTGTTGGAATAACCGCTTTTATCGACAATAATGGACGAGTGCTCAGTCAAACTCAAGAGAATAGAAAAGCATTCTTAGTTGGATCCTTGCCACTTAATAGCAACCGAACGTTTGTAGATCGGTTATGGC
Source organism: Candidatus Planktophila sp. (assembly GCA_009691135.1). Classification (GTDB taxonomy): domain Bacteria; phylum Actinomycetota; class Actinomycetes; order Nanopelagicales; family Nanopelagicaceae; genus Planktophila. The sequence continues at coordinate 24,258 of SHVF01000006.1, read as the reverse complement.
TATGGAAAAGTTAGTAATTTTAATTCCGACTTATAATGAGGCAGTTTCGATCGTTGAACTTCTAGAAAAACTTTCTGGTTTTCGAGTGAATTCGCAATACCAATTTGATGTCGTTGTGATTGATGACAATTCACCCGATAAGACCGCAGATATCATCGATAAGTTGGAGATCTACTGGGTACAGGTAATGCGGCGTCCGGGTAAAGGCGGACTGGGTGCGGCCTATCGCGCTGGGTTCGATAAGGTTCTAGCCGGTAACCAGTACACGCAGATCCTCACGATGGATGCTGATGGCTCACATCGCGTTGAAGATTTGCCGGCGATGTTTGATGCAATCCACCTTGGCAGATCAATGGTCCTAGGCACACGTTGGATGCCCGGCGGCAGCGTTGTTAACTGGCCAAAGTCTCGAGAATTACTTTCAAAGTCAGGCACCATCTACGCCAAATTAGCCCTTGGAATAAATTTAAATGATTTAACTGGTGGGTTTCGTATTTATAGCGCCGAGCTCTTAAACGCGCTAAATCTAAAGGATATGAATGCGACTGGATATTGTTTCCAGATTGAAATGGCGATGGCATCTCATCTGGCTGGCGCTAAGGCAACTCAAGTCCCAATTACCTTTGTAGAGCGCATAAATGGCGTATCGAAGATGTCTAAAGCGATAGTCATTGAGGCGCTGACGCAGACAACTCGCTGGGGGCTTATGCGAAGGCTAAGACCCAACGCCGATAAGTTACATTATGTTAAGTAACCCAAATTAGCCCCGCCCCGCGCATGCTCACAAGGTGCTTACGAGGAGTAAGCCTCTATCGGAGCGCAAGAACAAACTAAGTTTCTATCGCCAAAGGCGCCATCAATACGGCCAACGGTCGGCCAATACTTGCCTCTAGCCCCGATTAACTCGCCAGGAATAAGGCCTGTGATCGTTGCTGGAAATGCTCCCACTTCTCGGGAATAAGACCGATCCCAGTTTGTCGCAGCGATGGCTCCTATCGTATGTGGAGCATTGCGCAGAGGTGAGCCTTCAATACTTTGCTTGCCATCGATAATTTCTTGAATTTCAGAGCGAATCCCGATCATGGCATCGATGAACCGGTTCATCTCCAAAATGTCTTCGGACTCGGTTGGCTCGATCATCAAAGTTCCAGCTACTGGAAAGGACATCGTTGGCGCATGGAAACCAAAGTCCATCAAACGCTTGGCAATGTCATCAACGCTGACACCAGAAATCTTCGTTATTTCGCGCAAATCGAGAATACATTCATGAGCGATTAAACCTTTGTTGCCGGTGTAGAGAATTGGATAAGAGCTCTTCAATCGTGCCGCCATGTAGTTGGCATTTAAGATCGCAACTTCCGTTGCATGAGTGAGACCTTCTCCCCCCATGAGGCGGATGTAAGCCCAAGAAATTGGCAAGATGCTTGCTGATCCAAAGGGCGCAGCTGAAATTGGTCCAGGTCCTGTTGCAGGTCCGGCGGAGGCATCCAATGGATGATTAGGCAGAAACGGTGCCAGATGGGCTTTAACAATAACGGGGCCAACGCCTGGTCCCCCACCGCCATGTGGAATACAAAAAGTCTTATGCAGATTTAAGTGCGAAACATCAGCGCCAAACTTTCCAGGTTGGGCGGTTCCAACTAAAGCATTGAGGTTTGCACCATCCACATAAACCTGACCGCCGGCGTCATGGATCATTGCGCAGATCTCTGAGATCGCAGATTCAAATACTCCGTGCGTTGATGGATAAGTGACCATTAACGCAGCAAGTGCATCAGCATTTAGCGCTATCTTTAACTTCAAATCTTCCAGACTAACGTTGCCTTCTTCATCGCAATCCACGACGACTACCGACATACCAGCCATCACCGCACTTGCCGCATTTGTTCCATGCGCACTAGATGGGATCAGGCAGATGTTGCGTGAGAAATGACCGCGGGAATCGTGATAGTTACGAATGGCAAGCAAGCCCGCGAATTCACCTTGGCTTCCGGCATTTGGCTGCAAGGAAACTGCGTCATAACCAGTGATCTCAACTAACCATTTAGATAACTGCTCGATAAGAAGTCGTGAACCCTTTGATTGATCTGCCGGAGCAAATGGATGCAAGGATGAGAACTCTGGCCAAGTTACTGCTTCCATCTCAGTTGCAGCATTTAACTTCATCGTGCAAGAACCAAGTGGAATCATGGTGCGATCAAGTGCCAGATCTCGATCGGCCAAGGTGCGCAGATAACGCATCATGGAAGTTTCTGACCTATAAGTGTTAAAGACAGGATGGGTCAGATAAGTTGATTGACGGGCGAACTTATCCGCGATGGCCTTTGCTTTAGCATCAGATAAACCAAGAATTCCCAAAACTTCGTTGAAAGTCGCATCAGTTGTGGTCTCATCGAAGGAAATTCGAATCTGCGTATCTGAAATACGACCAAAATTAAATTTCTTAGCGACAGCTGATTTATGTATCGCTTGCGCATCTGTTACATCAAGAATTACCGTATCAAAGATATTTTGGTTCGGTGATTTGGCCGCAGCTTGTAACCGTGATGCATAGGTATTTACACGTTCTGCAATTGCGCGCAGACCGACTGGACCATGCCACATCGCATAGAAGGCGCTTATATTTGCCAAAAGAACTTGCGCAGTACAAATATTGCTAGTTGCCTTATCGCGACGGATATGTTGTTCGCGAGTTTGCAGAGCTAAACGAAAAGCAGGATTTCCATGAGCGTCGATACTCTGCCCAACCAACCGGCCAGGAAGTGATCGCTCTAAACCAGAACGTACGGCCAGAAATCCGGCGTGTGGTCCACCAAAACCCATCGGTACGCCAAAGCGCTGAGCCGAACCAACTGCGATATCTGCCCCCCACTCCCCTGGCGCTTTAATCAATGTCAACGCCAATAAATCAGTGGCTGCAATTACGAGAGCGCCTTTCTCGTGCGCATACTCGGTAACTTTTGCGTAATCAGAAATTTCACCAGTTGTATCGGGATATTGAACTAGAAGCCCAAAGAACTCTTGACTAAAACCATCTCGTTCAACGTCTGCGGCATCGACCTCAATTACCTTGATTCCAAGTGGCTTGGCCCGAGTCTGCACTACTGCTTTGGTCTGTGGATGCAAATGTTTTTCAATTAAAAAGGCTGCGTCATCGGATGTTTTAGATGCGCGACGCGCAACGGTCATGGCCTCTGCCGCCGCCGTTCCCTCATCAAGCATGGATGCATTTGAAAGAGAGAGCGCAGTCATATCGCAGATCACTGTTTGAAAAGCGAATATTGCTTCTAATCGACCTTGGGAAATTTCTGGTTGGTATGGCGTGTATGCGGTGTACCAAGCAGGATTTTCAAGGACATTTCGCTTAATCACAGCTGGGGTTATAGTTGCGTAATAACCACCGCCTATTAATGATGTGAAGACTTGGTTTTGTGAAGCAATCTCGCGAAGCTCGGCGATAACTGCAACTTCACTCTTGGATGAATCTAGTGTCTGTGAGAGTTTTTTGCCGATAGCAATATTGGAAGGAACAACATCGCTAATGAAAGATTGGAGGTCTTTGTAGCCAAGCAGGTGCAGCATCTCTGACTCATCAGAGATGGATGGTCCAATATGGCGCGTTTGAAAGCGCTCACCATCGTAATTCATTACCACTCCCCGCACTTGAGTTAAGTAAAGGGAAGGATATTGCCTTTAGGCGCCTTTCGCCTTCCGACGTAATGTGAGTTCATCGTTACTTTCAACACCGTTGGCGGTAACCGCTAGACCATTCATCTCACCCTGCAGGGTTGCCAATGAACCTTCGACCTCATGCCAAACCTTGCCCACCGCAATACCAAATACGCCTTGCCCACCTTGCAATAAGTCGATGATCTCATCAGCGCTAGAACATTCATAAATTGATGCGCCATCGCTCATCAAGGTGATGCTTTCTAGTTCTACGACGCCACGACTGCGTAAGTGATTTACTGCGGTGCGAATATTCTGTAGAGATACGCCGGCATCGAGCAAACGCTTTACGATCTTTAAAACCAAAATGTCGCGGAATCCATAAAGGCGCGCAGTTCCTGACCCACTTGCAGTACGAACACTTGGTTCAAGTAATCCAGTACGCGCCCAATAATCTAATTGACGATATGAAATTCCTGCAGCCGCACATGCGGTAGCGCCTCGATAGCCAATTTCGGTCTGCTCATCCGGCGTAACTGGGGAGGTCACGTTAACTCGATTCTCTTGGGGAAGGATCTCAATGGCTAAAGGTTACGAGGCAACTCCTCTGCTTACAACGACCGACACGAACCAAACCTCAAGTAGAGAGTGAGACTTTAGGAGCGCTAACCTGCGAAATCTTCAGGGTTTATCTGATCTAGGAACTCGCGGAATCGCTCCATTTCTACATCGGATCCCCCGCCTTCAGGGTCCGCCGATAGATCCCCAAGCAAGCGCTCTGGAATATCGATACCCACCTGATCCAACAAGTCTGAATCGGCCAAAATATTGCTCGAAGTACGCAGCGCAATCGCGATGGCATCTGATGGTCTAGCACTGATCTTTAGATTCGAGCCATCTGGACTGCGAATGCCGATTTCAGCGTAGAAGATTCCATCCTTTAGCTCTGTAATATGCACCGAGGTCATCGTCAGATCTGCAACTTCGAAAAGATTTGTAATCAAGTCATGCGTTAACGGTCTTTGCGATGAAAGTCCTTGTTGGGCAAAGGCGATGGCGGTGGCCTCAACGGCTCCGACCCAGATCGGCAGAAAACGCGACCCTCCCATCTCTTTCAAAAGAACAATCGGTTGGTTTGAGGGCATCTCGATGCGTACGCCAACTACCTCCATATTTACCATCATTGGCTATATCCGTAAAGAGATTTTCAATTAGCGAGGGCGTTTAAGGCCGGCGCGTACCAATGATGCGTGGAGCCGAACTGAAAGTGAAGCGATCTGCTTCTGAACTTCCTCAGCACGAGCTTTTGAATCAGCGCTCTTCTGACGATTTATTGGTGTGATCACTTGTTCGATCAGACCAATCTCACGATCAGCCGCGGATTTGAAAGAACGTAGGTGGCGCGTTTCAATTCCAAAGCCCGCCATTTCGGCAACCACCTTGGCAACCGAAAGTGCATCGCTGTCATAGTGACGACCACGAAGGGCTACAAAACCATATGACTCGAGTTCAACTAATTGAGTATCTGTTAGACCACTAGCCTTTAAAAGTTCTTCGCGAGATAAACGCATATCTGATGAGTGGACGAAAGATTCAGGTGATGAATCACCATCAACGCTGACCAAGGCTGGACGCGGACTGGCAACCCCACCATTGGCAGCTGGCTCTAGACCACGATCGAGAGCTTCTAAGTTCTCTTTAATCACGCGAAGCGGCAAGTACTGGTCGCGCTGCAAGAGCAATACATAACGCAGACGATCTAAATCTGAGGAAGTGAATTTTCGGTAACCAGATGGGGTGCGCTGAGGTTCAATTAATCCTTCTGATTCTAAGAAACGAATCTTTGAGATAGTAATATCAGGAAAGTCTCCTCGCAACTTGCTTAAGACTTCGCCGATACTCAAATATGCGCGGGCTGGAACGCTCACTATTGCTCCCCTATCTCTATTAGATGATTATTTATTTTTAGAGCTGATAAAAATTAAGTGAAACTTTCCTACTTGAATCTCATCACCTGTCTTAAGTCGTACTGATTTAACAGAATCGTTGTTTACATATGTTCCATTTAGGCTACCTAGGTCAAGTAGTTCAAAGCCTTTGCCGGTCTTAGTTATCTGTGCGTGAGCACGTGAGACTGTGACATCATCGAGAAAAATTGCACTCTCTGGTGAACGCCCGATCGAACACTTATCTTCGGTGATTAAGAAACGAGCGCCCTTAGCCGGCCCGCGATGGATAACCACCATGGCCCGATCGCCGTTGCCATCGATAATTGCTTTGATCGCGCTAATCCCCTGCGAATCCATTGAGGTGAGAAGCGAATCAATTGCGCTCTCTGGGGAGGCGCTAACGACAGAACGTAGACCTAGATGCAGAGTCGTTGTGAGCTCACTGTTTTCAGTTGCCTTATTCAAAAAGTGGGCCCCTTTCTCTCCAAAGTAATCCGACCAGGTTCAACTTCAACCTGAGGATGACATTAGAGTCAGTGGCTCAATAAATCAAGTGCCAAAATTCCAATTACAGCGCTGGAAACTCGTTGGCAAATCCTGCGATATCTATGCGGTAATTTGACGATAGTCGGCAGCAGATAGTAAGCCGGAAGGAGCGCTGGCAACTTCAATCTCGGCTAGCCAACCCTGCCCATACGGTTCTGAGTTAATTGTCTCAGGCGCTGAGGCCAGCGCATCATTGATTGCAACAATCTTTCCTGTTACTGGTGCAAATATTTCAGAGACGCTCTTTGTCGATTCTACTTCGCCGCAAACTTTATCGGCAGTGACGCTTTCGCCGACCTTAGGCAGCTGTACGTAGACAATGTCGCCGAGTGCACCTTGTGCATAATCAGTAATACCCATGCGGTAAACACCTGCTCGACTCTGACTAACCCATTCATGCTCTTTTGTATATTGCAGATCATCTGGAATTAGCGACACGAGGTCTCCTTCATAAGAACAGCGGGTTGGAACAAGGGCGAACTACCGCGCCACTCTAATGGCGCGAAGGGCGCTATGGAAATATGAAACGCCTGTAAATAGGTAGAGGCCAATCCCCCAAATTGCAAAGCTCCAGCCAAGGATGAAAGCAAGGGTGCCAGCCCAGTCATCACGCAAGGCAAGCAACAAAAATGGAAATGCGTAAAGCAGATTAAATGTTGCCGCTTTACCAAGGTATGTAACCTCAAGTGGAGGCAGGGAGCTAAGAGTTAGGCCAATAGTGGCTAGACCAAGAGCCAAATCTCGAGCCAGCAGCAAGACAATCACCCATAAAGGAATCGCCTCTCGCATATATAAAACAATCAAAGTTGCGACTATATATAAGCGATCAATCGCTGGATCGGCAAGTTCTCCGAACCGGGACTCCTGACCCCACGCGCGCGCTAGTTTTCCATCAAAATAATCAGTTGCTCCCCCAATAGCTAGCGTGAGAATCGCCCAACCGTCGGCTTCTAACCCGATTGCTAAATAGATAAACAGTGGAATCCCCAGAGCGCGCAAGAGCGTTAAGGCATTAGGCACATTTAGATTTTTACTATGGGCCATCAATCGCGCTCTTTTACTCGAATCGCAACCTGAACCGGAGTACCCGGGAAACCAAATTCCTCACGGAGTCGGCGCTCTATGAAGCGGCGATAGGAGGCTTCAATCCAACCACTTGAGAAGACTACGAATTTTGGCGGTGCTATTCCGGCCTGGGTTGCGTAGTAAATCTTTGGTTGTTTTCCACCGCGCACAGGTGGCGGAGTTGCACCGATTAAGGCGCCAAGGAATGAGTTGAGTTTGGCAGTTGGAACACGTCGCTCCCAACTATCGATCGCTGTGCGAAGGGCAGGCGCCAGACGATCACGATGCCAGCCAGTTTTAGCGGCGACATTTACCCGTTGCGCCCACTCGACTTGATCAAGGTGTCGATCGATTTCACGATCTAACTGATCACGGCGATCCTCATCGACAAGGTCCCATTTATTCATAACAATTACCATCGCCTTACCGGCTTCTTCGACCATGGTGATAACACGTAAATCTTGTTCGGAGATGGGCATGGAAGCATCTAATACAACTACTGCGCATTCGCATCGTTCTAAGGCAGCTTGTGTTCGCAGAGTTGCATAGTAATCAGTACCACTTGCCTGGTTAGCGCGCTTGCGCAATCCTGCAGTATCGATAAAACGCCAAACAGATCCGCCAAAATCGATTAACTCATCAACTGGGTCACGAGTTGTTCCAGCAACTTCATCGACTATGGAACGATTTTCTCCAGCTAGGGCATTTAACAAACTAGATTTTCCAACATTGGGACGACCTATTAGTGCGATCTTACGATAACCATCTTGAGTTTGCGCGCCGCCTACCTCTGGCATCTCCGAAACAATGTGATCGAGTAAATCACCACTGCCACGTCCATGTAAGGCCGAGACAAAATGCGGTTCGCCTAGCCCTAGGTTCCAGAGCGCATGCGCATCTGCCTCATCAACATCGCTATCCACTTTATTTGCAACTAATACCATCGGTTTTTTAACTTTACGTAGCTCTTGAACCAGGATGTCATCTTCATCTAGAGCTCCAACGTGAGCATCAACAACAAATGCAAGTACATCGGCTTCTTGCATTGCTAACTCTGCTGATGCGCTAACTTGAACAGAGATGCCGTCAGGTTTTGATTCCCACCCACCTGTATCCATGATTATAAATCTACGTCCGCCCCATTCGCATTCGTATTGAATGCGATCGCGAGTAACGCCAGGGGTGTCTTCAACGATCGCCTCACGACGACCAATGAATCGATTAATTAAAGTTGACTTACCAACATTGGGACGACCAAGGATTGCCACTATCGGCAACCCCAATAAAGAGCGCTCTTTTAGCAGTTCCCAGACCCATTCCACGGTCTCTTCTAGAGTTAAATCTGTGGAATCAATTAATACAGCGTCCATTGATTTTGCCAGTGGCGAAGCGGTGCGAGAGGAGTCAACCTCATCACGCGCACTTAGTGAGGCACTTACGTTCTCAGGGTTCGAATCCTCTTCTGCCGATCTGCGTACAGCACGTGAATTCAAATCGGCTTGTAGATAGATCTTTAGCGCCGCATCAGGTGCGACAACGGTTCCAATATCGCGACCCTCTACAACTATTCCGCGTTCGGCCCCCGCGATAAATTTTCTTTGTATTGTCAGTAATTCAGCGCGAATTTCAGCAATTGCACTTACCGCACTTACCGCTTCGGTGACTTCCTTGCTGCGAATTGCATCTGTAACTTCGGTGTCACCAACAAAGATCTGCGGCGCGATCGGGCTTGCTACAAAGCGCAGTGGAAATCTCTTCAGCGCCGCCAAAATCTCTTCAGTCGTTGTCAATTTGTCATTTAGCGCCAACCATGTCACCGCGCGATAAAGTGCACCAGTATCTAGATAACTCCAACCTGCTCGCTTTGCTACAAGTTTAGAAGTACTTGATTTACCTGCCCCACTTGGTCCATCTATCGCTACAACGATCATTTGTTTTACATCCCATCGCTGTCTTGCTAATTAAAAGAATTAAAGCAAATTTCTATATATCTATTCTATCGGGCATCTATCTAGGAGCGTGAACGCTCCATCCCGATTTAGTTAAATGATCCTGCAAAATTTGCGCATCTTTAGCTGAAAGGGCCAAAGTGATTAATCCAGTGAATTGACCTGGTGAGTGTTCAATTGTTAGATCTTCAACGTTGACTTTGGCTTTTGCGCACTCATCAAAGAGGGCTGCCAACTGACCAGGTTTATCTTCGATGACCACTGGCAAGAGTGAGTATTCGCGAGCCGCTCCCCCATGTTTTCCGGGGATCTTTGATCGACCCTGATTGCCGGCCTCGATAAGATCGCTAACGGAGGCCGATGAACCCAACCGAGTGATGAAGGCGCCCAAATCGCTTTGTAGATTTATCAATAGCGGCAGAAGTTCTGCTGAATTCGAATTCAATATCTCATCCCATAATGCAGGGCTCGAAGCTGCAATTCGGGTGGTATCGCGCAGCCCCGCACCGGCTAGATCGAGTAATTCACTCTCCGCTCCAAGCAACTGCGCAGCCAAAAGCGATGCCATGACCTGAGGCAGGTGAGAAACCAGAGCGACTGCCCGATCATGCTTTTGGGCGCTCATAGCGACGGGGCTTGCGCCCAAAGTTTCGATCATCCAAAGCCCAGCGGCGACTAGATCGGGGTCAACAGGGGTTCCTTCTAAATCTGTAGGCATATATATCCAACTTCGGGATTGGAATAGATCGGCCCTCGCAGACTGCGCGCCACCGATTTCGCGACCCGCCATTGGATGAGTAGCCAGGAATTGTCTAGTTGGTGCAGCAGATTGTGATACTTCAAGTAGAGATTTAGTCTTGACGCTGCCAATATCTATGAATTTCAAGTCAGAGTTGATTTTAAATTCACTTTCATAGGCGGATTTAAGGCCAGAGCCAGGACCTGCATAGAGAACTATCTCGGGATTAGCCGCCGGAGTGCTGGCCATCAAGTCATTGGCTAACTTGGCAGCCTTCGGATCTACATCGGCCATCTCCACGCTTACGCCCTTGCTAGCTAGAGCCAACCCTATCGAGGTGCCGATTAGACCCGAACCGATGATCTTTATCGAGGTAAATGCGCGAGTATTCGAAGTGTTTGAGGGCATAAATTGACCTGTTGTGACCTTATTGCGCTAAGTCTTTGCGCAAAGATTTAGCTGCACCCAAAAAGACATGGGAAATCTCGCTCTTCGAGCGATCGCTTTCCACGTGAGCCAAAATTCGGATTGCACGCTCAAGCGCGCCTGGAACGTCTATTTCGAGACCACAAATCAAGGGAACTTGAGCAAAGCCAATCTCTCGGGCAGAACTAGCCGGAAACGCTGCATTTAGATCCGGACTAGCTGTGAAAATCACCGAGATGAAGGCATCTGGCGAGAGGGCATTTTCTTTCATTATTGCTAGCAATAACTCCTTGGTTGCTAGATCTACCGCTTCGGCAGTATTGGCTGTGGCCTGGGTCGCTCCACGAATTGCTCGGACGCTAGTCATGGGCAAATCGTACTCCCTTCGCCCCTGAACACTCTTCTATTTACTTATATGTTAAACATTTTACAAATTTATTGACAAATAACTATTACAGGTTGTCCAAATTCCACTCCCGAAAAGCTGGGTAACAGACAACCAAATCATATAAGTCGATAAACAGTTATTTACTGTGACTATCGAGCGTATTTGACTCTCAAAATATAGATATGTCGATATTAATGTAATGCGACGGACTTATATAGACATATCTATTTATATATATGTTGATGCAATATAGATAAACATTTAAAGATTTAAAGCCTTTTGCAGACTAATCAGTTCACCGTTATTTAGATCGCGCCATCTGCCTTCTAAGGTATCGCCTAAGGAGATCGGTCCAAACTTGGTTCGGATGAGTCGAAGCACGCGAACATCAACAGCCTCCATTAACCGCCTGATGATGTGATAGCGACCCTCGTGAATTGAGACTTCGATCCATTGTGGGGATAACTGCTTAAAGGTCAGCACTCGCCCCATTCCATCCTCCAGCTCGATCCCTTTCAAAAGAACCTTATCCACGCCAACCGGCAGCTTTCCGTCGAACTCGATTATGTAGGTTTTCTCAAGACCAAAAGATGGATGGGTGGCCCTGAAGGTTAAATCCCCGTCATTTGTTAAGAGAATTAACCCTTCCGAATCCTTATCTAGCCGTCCCACGTGGAAGAGTCGCTCAGTACGCAAGTCAATAAAGTCAGAAAGTGACGGACGGCCCTCTGGGTCAAACATCGTAGACAAAACGCCTTTAGGTTTATGAAGTAGTACATAATTCTTAGTCAAAGAACGCGTAATTGTCTCACCATCTACCATCACTTTTACCAATTCAGGGTCGTATTTTGCACCTAACTCACGCACGATGAATCCATCCACGCTTACCCGGCCATCAATGATGAGTTCATCGGCTCCCCGGCGGCTAGTAATCCCGGCCTCAGCGATTATTTTATTCAAGCGTAATTCAGACATATCCTGGCTATCCATTCTCGACAGTCATAGCGCCCTCCCCCGTCAAATGAGCGGGATTGGCAGTTAGAAGGATGAGTCTACGGCAAGGCCTGCGCGAAGGTCAAAAAGGGGGTTGGACTAGTCAGTAAGGGATTCAAGAACCTCATCGAGGCGATCTAAGTCTGGCAGATAAGGGGCAAGGGCTGGCAGATCATTCAACGAGTTAAGGCCTAGGCGCTCTAGAAAGTAGCTGGTCGTCTTGTAGAGGATAGAGCCAGTCTCATTTTCAATTCCGAACTCCTCGACAAGGCCGCGATTAACCAGCGTCTTCATTACCGCTTCCACGTTAACGCCGCGGATCGCTGAAACTCGAGCTCGTGAGACTGGTTGACGATAGGCGATCACAGCAAGAGTCTCTAGGGCCGCCTGAGTCAGCCGATTCTGTTGCCCATCTAGGACAAATTTTTCAACGACCGCCGAACATTCGGGATGGCTGTAGAACCGCCAGCCGCCGTTGATAGCCTTTAGACTAAATCCGCGTCCTTCATATGAGCCGACTAGCGTTTCAAGGGCTTGGACGACCTCATCCACAGTCTTTTCCAAGACCAAAGCCAAGGTGATTTCTGTAACCGGCTCATCAACGACCATTAAAATCGCTTCGATAGAACGCTCTAGTTCTGCATTAGACATTTTCATCCTCTTCTGTCGAAATTACTGGTACATCAAACTCATCGGTTGCCTCGATTTCACCGGACTCTGAGCCGATCCAACTGATCTGAAGCTCCCCAAGGGCTATAACCTGATTAAATCGCAGAACGCCCTGGCGGTACAGGTCAAGCAATGCCAGAAACCTAGCCACGACTACCAACGTTGAATCGCCATCGTAGATCAAATTTCTAAAACTTAGAGTACGACCGGCCCGCAGAGCCTGAACTACGCGCTTCGATTCCTCTGCAACGCTCACTGAGCTGCTGTTAATATGATTTATAGAGACTACGGGCGGGGTTTTAGGCGTGAGGCAGCGCTCTGCTATAGCTGCAAAACGCGCTGACCCAACCCCGATTAGAACTTCGGGCAGCAACGCCGAGAGCGCTGGATCCAAGGCAACCACGCGAGCGAATGACCTATCGGCAGCCTCAATCTGGGCGGCAAATGTTGCGGCAATCTCTTTAAAGGCGCGATATTGAAGTAAGCGAGCGAAGAGAATGTCTCTGGCTTCAAGTAGCGCCAAATCTTCGTCATCCTCGACCTCGCCACTAGGCAAGAGGCGTGCTGCCTTAAGATCGAGCAGGGTCGCAGCGATCACCAGGAACTCGGTTGCTTGATCCAAGCGCCAACCTTCACCGGAAGCCTCAAGGGATCGAATAAAAGCGATGAATTCATCGGTGACGATGCTAAGGGAAACCTCTGTTATATCCATCTTGTGGCGAGATATGAGCTGTAGGAGGAGATCAAAGGGGCCATCAAAGTTATCTAAGTGAACGCTAAATCCAGCCCCGATTTCCACTTCTTCCTTTGCCAAAGCATTGCTCAATGCAGTGCTTTGGGCTGGCCTATCTATCTCGGTATCCACGGAGGGAACCTTACTTGCTTACTTGCTCAAAACTGCGCACGGAGCGTAGAGTCGTGCCAATAGAAAGAGGTTTCTCGCTTGAACGCTAAATCGACATTTGACTACGATGTGGCAACAACTGCCACCCTTCTCGGCCGCGAACCTAAAAACTTTCGAATTCCGCCAGCTCCAAAAGAGGGCTTAGATGCCAAAGTTATCTCGATCTTTAATCAAAAAGGTGGGGTCGGCAAAACAACGACCACAATCAACTTAGGTGCAGCTATTGCAGAACTTGGTCGTCGCGTTCTTCTCGTTGACTTTGATCCACAAGGCGGACTATCACTTGGACTTGGCGTTAACGCACACTCGCTGCCACTTGAAAACACCGTTTATTACGCCTTAATGACATCTGATGTCAATATCGATGAGATTGTTTTGAAATCATCGGTTGCAAACTTAGATTTTCTACCGGCTAACCGCGATTTAGGTACCGCTGAAACAACCCTTGGAGCCGAAATCGGTGGGCAACAATATTTAAAGCGCGCTCTTGCAAGGTTGAAAGATCGCTATGACGTTATTTTAATTGACTGTCAACCAACAATGGGGCAGTTAACAATTAACGCGCTGGTTGCATCGAATGAAGTAATCGTTCCACTGCAATGTGAATACTTCGCTTTACATGGCTTTATCGAACTTAAAGGAAATATTGATAAAGTTAAGAGTTTCTTAAATCCTGATCTTAAATTAGTTGGTATCTTGGCAACAATGTATGAGAAGAAGACTGTGCACAATCGTGAAGTTTTAACTGCGATCTTAGAAAAATATCCCGAAGATGTATTTGAAACGATCATAGCCAAGACAATCCGTTTTTCTGAAACAACTGTTGCTGGAGAACCAATCACTAGTTATGCATCATCATCGATTGGCGCTGCTTCATACCGCAGACTTGCCCGCGAACTAATTGCTAGAGGAGGCGCACGATGACACGTAGAGCTAGCTTGCCAGGTGCGGATGAACTTTTCCGCGCTAACACTCCAGCCTTAAGCGCTGTACGCCAAGTCGTAGAAGAAGTTGGCGAAGTTTCAAAGCCAATTGGTGTTAGCCCAACAACTCCTAAAACAAAGAAGGGTGTTCGCTCGACCCCACGTCGTCGCGTAACTTCAGTTGATCGCTCACCATCTGGCCGCGAAAAACATGATGAGAAAATTACCGTTTATCTATCCCCTGATGAACTCTTTGATATTGATCAGGCCCGCTTAACACTTCGTGGTGATTTAGGTCTTGCTGTAGATCGTGGACGCATTGTTCGCGAATCCATTGCTGTGATCGTTGCAGACCTAGAAGCTAAGGGTGATCAGAGTATTTTGGCACGCCGACTGCGCGGTATCTAAAACGTTTTAGATTTACCGCGCTCTGGGGTGCGAGGTTGCATAGTCTTCGCGCACTTTATCGATAGTTATCAGCGTGTAAATCTGCGTTGTCGTGACTGAAGAGTGCCCTAAAAGTTCTTGCACCACTCGAATATCGGCGCCACCATCTAACAAATGAGTTGCATATGAATGTCGAAAGACGTGAGGCGAAACTTTTCCAGAAAGATCGCAAGCATCTGCGGCTGCGATGACTATCTGCCAGGCACTCTGCCGCGATAAACGTGTGCCGCGCGAGTTTAAGAAAAGTGCGCTGTTGCTGCGACTCTCATTTGATTTTGCGGCCAGTTGCGGACGCAACCTAACGAGGTAATTATCCAGTGCTGTCTTTGCATAAAATCCCACGGGAACAATTCTTTCCTTGGCACCTTTGCCTCTTAGTTTTAAGGTGAGAATCTGCGAACCCTGGAGCATCGTTTTGTCGAAGTCACCAACGTTTATGCCAATAATTTCACTTACTCGAGCACCAGTCCCATAGAGGATTTCAAGAATTGCTTTGTCTCGGAGTGATGTTACTTTGCTTGATTTTTCTGCTGAATTGATCAAGGACTCCATTTCCGAGATGGTTAACGCCTTGGGCAGTTTTCTGGCTAATTTATTTGTAGCAATGCTCGTGGTTGGATCTGAAATCGAATGTTCGCGAGCCAAATACTTATAAAAGGTTTTTAGGGCAGATGTGGAACGGTTGATTGAGGCCAGAGAAAGACCTGCGGCTTTCTGGCCCACCTCATACATCACAATGTCTTCCTCAGAGACGCTGGCTAAATTCAAACTCCTTTCATTAAGGAAATTCTCAAACTTAGCCAGATCGCGTTTATAAGCGGCGATCGAGTTTGCCGAAAGTGCACGTTCAATCTGCAGATGATCTAAAAAGCCTTTTGCAACTTCCTCAAACTGCATAACCATGAGCCAGCGCTACGGCGTTATAACGAATCTTTCCTGCGTGCACATTTAACCCTCGATCCAAGGCCGTATCTTCTTCAATTGCACGTTCCCAACCTTTATTGGCGATAGCAATGGCGTAAGGCAAGGTCGCATTTGTTAACGCGTAAGTTGATGCAACCGGAACAGCTCCTGGCATATTTGCCACACAATAAAAGATCGAACCATGCACTATAAACGTTGGTTCAGCATGAGTTGTTGGCTTGGAATCTTCAAAACATCCGCCTTGATCGATCGCAATATCTACCAATACTGAACCTGGCTTCATCTGCGCTACCTGAGCGTTGGTAACCAACTTCGGCGCCTTGGCTCCGTGTACCAGCACAGCGCCAATAACCAAATCCGCTTGCTTGATCTCACGGTCGATAGCGTGCAAGGTAGAAGTAAGTGTTTTAATACGTCCGTTATATAGCGAATCGATATAGGCAAGGCGAGGCAATGATCTATCTAGAACAGTCACATCGGCGCCCATTCCCATTGCGATTACTGCCGCATTTAAGCCTGCTACTCCCCCGCCGATTACAACAACTTTGCCCGGTGCAACACCTGGAACTCCCGCCAATAAGACGCCGCGCCCACCGTTAGGTTTTTGCAGCGCATAAGCTCCCACTTGAACCGATAAGCGACCGGCAACTTCACTCATTGGCGCCAATAGCGGGAGTGAACCATTTAATTCAACGGTCTCATAAGCTATCGCAGTTGTTCCACTCTTTAACAAAGCATCGGTGCAAGCCTTTGACGCTGCAAGGTGAAGATACGTGAAAAGTATTTGACCAGCACGTAATTTTGGATATTCGACTTTAATTGGTTCTTTCACTTTAAGAATTAAATCAGCAGAGCGCCATATCTCATCGACGTCAGCTTCTATTCGAGCCCCGGCTGATACAAACTCTGAATCGGTAATCGATGAACCTAATCCGGCACCTGCTTCGATAACTACTTGATGCCCAAATCTGGCAAGTTCAAAGACACCTTCTGGAGTTAGTGCTACCCGCGATTCGTGGACCTTAATCTCCTTTGGAACGCCAACTAACATCAACTATCCTTTCAAAGCAATAGACGCCGAAATCAAAGCAACAAAAAGTGGGTGTGGACGTGTAGGACGCGAGCGAAGTTCTGGGTGCGCTTGAGTGCCTACGTAATAAGGATGCACCTCTTTCGGTAGCTCTACATACTCCACTAGATCTCTCTCTTTGAAAACTCCAGAGAAAGACAGACCGGCGCTCGAAATTTTGTCACGATATGAGTTATTAACCTCATAACGGTGACGGTGACGCTCTGAAACCTCGATCGCACCATATGTGGCTGCAACTAGAGAACCAGGTACGAGGTTGGCTTTATATAAACCAAGACGCATGGTGCCGCCCATATCTGCCTCACCGGAAACTATTGCCTTCTGTTCATCCATGGTTGCAATTACGTGCGTTCCGGATTCAGGAGAAAACTCCGCAGAGTTGGCATCACTAATTCCTGCCAGATTTCGAGCTGCTTCAATAACCATGCACTGCAACCCTAAGCAAAGACCGAGAGTTGGTATCTTATTCTCTCGAGCGAATTTCAACGCACCAATTTTTCCTTCGATGCCACGAACTCCGAAACCACCAGGTACACATATTGCATCAACATTCCGCAAAAATTTTTCAGCACCTTCCGGTGTTTCACAGTCATCACTTGCGATCCAAACGATATTGACCTTAACGCTATTGGCAAAACCACCAGCGCGCAGCGCTTCAGAGACAGAGAGATAAGCATCTGGTAGATCAATATATTTTCCAACTAAAGCGACTCTAACTTCATGTTTTGGGTTATGTACTTTATCTAAAAGCTCATCCCATTCGCCCCATTGCACTTCATGGCCACCGAGTGCCAGACGACGTACAACGTATGCATCAAGGCCTTCGGCAAATAAGACCTTAGGTATGTCATAGATAGAAGGAGCGTCCGCGGCTGCTACAACTGCCTCAACGTCAACGTCGCACATCAGAGAGATCTTCTTCTTAATACCAATTGGAATCGCACGATCCGATCGCAACACGACCGCATCCGGTGCGATACCAATACTGCGAAGAGCAGCAATCGAGTGTTGAGTTGGTTTAGTTTTTAACTCACCAGAAGGCCCGATGTAGGGAACTAACGAAATATGAAGATAGAAAACATTGTCGCGACCAACTTCTTGGCGCATCTGACGCGCCGCCTCAAGGAATGGTTGGGACTCTATGTCCCCAACAGTTCCACCAATTTCAGTTATAACTACATCAACATCGGCCGATGCCATCGCGTGCATGCGTTCTTTAATTTCATTTGTAATATGTGGAATCACCTGAACGGTCTCGCCTAGGTATTCGCCACGACGCTCACGGGCGATAACTCGTGAATAAATCTGGCCAGTCGTAACATTTGCTGAGCCTTCGAGGTTTCGGTCAAGGAATCTTTCATAGTGTCCAATATCTAAATCGGTCTCTGAACCGTCATCGGTTACGAAGACTTCACCGTGCTGGAAAGGATTCATGGTGCCTGGATCAACGTTTAGGTATGGATCCAATTTCTGCATTGTCACGCGAATTCCACGTGCTACTAGTAATCTGCCAAGACTTGAAGCGGTGAGGCCCTTACCTAGACTTGAGGCTACTCCCCCAGTTACGAAAATATGTTTAGTCACATGCCCTTGGCCCATGGATGATAAACCTATCATCTATGAGGAACTATCTTGAAATTGACCCGCGCAGCGCCAATAACTCAGCGGCATGTTCGCGCGCACTGCTAGAGCCTTCCAGCCCCGCCAACATCCGCGCGATCTCCTCAATTCGGTTCTGAGTGTCTAGTTTTTCGACATCTGATTGCGAAATAGAACCATCAATACTCTTTTTTACGACAAAGTGCGTGTCTGCCCACGCAGCTACTTGAGGTAAATGGGTAACAACTATCACTTGACTGTGCTGTGCCAGAACCGCAAGTCGTCTGCCAACTTCGATCGCTGCTTTTCCGCCGACACCTGCATCTACTTCATCAAATATATATGTGCCAACTGGATGGGTTTTGGCGAGAACTACTTCAAGTGCCAACATAATTCGCGACATTTCTCCACCGCTCGCACCTTTACCGAGAGCGATCAACGGACCATCAAGATGATCTTGAATCTGCATAATTACTTCATCGCATCCTAAAATTGTGAAATCTGATTCTTTAAGTGGACCGTCATAATTTGCATTGTTAATCGCGATGGAGAACTGAGTATGTGGCATGGATAATGCATGAATCTCATTTGTTACTTCTGCAGATAAAATAACCGCAGCATCGTTACGAAGTTTTGTCAAAAACTTCGCGTGCACAAGAAGTTCTCTTTTAGCACCTTGCAGTTGCGTTTCTAGCTCGGCTATGCGATCTTCACCACCTATTAAATCAGCGATGGTTGCGCGCGCATTTTTTGCCTTCTCTGATAAGGCTAATAATTCGGCATCTGGATCCGCCGTACTTGCCCATTTCCTAATAAAAGCAATTATTTCGCTCTTGCGCACTTGCAGCGCATCTAACTTCGCAGGGTCCGCTTCAAGTGCAGAGACATAACTACTGAGATCTCGTGCAGCTTCATCCAGCACAAAAAAACCTTCGGCAACGATGGATGCGATCTCATCAAGTTTTGAATCTTTACCCTTGGCAATATCCAAGAAACGTCGCGCCGCCCCGAGACTAGTGAGGGAACCAGATATTTCATCGGACAAGGCCTGATTGGCACCATCACTTGCGCTGCGTAGATCTTCGACGCTAGAGAGTCGAGCGATTTGGTTTGCGACTTCTGAATATTCACCACGCGTTGGTTTTAACTTGGACCAACCTTTTAGAAACTCTTCTAGGTCAGCAATCTCGCGATCGCGCTTTGTAGAGCTCTCGCGCATGGACTTTATTCGCGCTTTTAAATCGTTAAAAGTCACTAAACCCTCTTGATACCGAGTAAGTGCTTTCGATAACTCGATTCCTGCAAATCTGTCCAGTAACTCACGTTGTCGGGCGCCCTTCACAATCTGATGATTTGCTGCCTGACCATGAATCTCTACTAAGTGATCTGCAAAGCTAACGAGAGTTGCCGCTGGAACAGTGGTTCCACCTGCAACCGCTTTGCTCTTTCCATCACTATTTACAGTGCGAGTAAGTACAAGCGAACCCTCCGAAATATCGGCACCAGATTCATCGGCGATGGATGAAATCTCAATATTGACTTTGGGGAGAATGAATTGTGCACTGGCAACCAAACGATCAGAACCAGTGCGAATGAGTGAACTATCGCTCTTGCCACCCAGAACTAAAGAGAGCGCCGTTAAGATCATGGTTTTGCCTGCGCCAGTTTCACCGGTTAAGACATTTAGCCCTTTACCTAGTTCCAGCGTTGACTGATCAATAATTCCGAGACTGCGGATTGAGATCTCTTCTAGATAAGAACGCTCACTCACCGCGCCAGCCTTCAACTGGTAATTTAAATTTGGCGACAAGGCGATCGGTAAAGAGCGTTGGTTTAATGTGCGCTAGTTTGATGACTGAATCGTCTTTAGTTATCAGAACTCGATCACCCGCGCGTAAAGGCAATTTACGTAAGGCATCTGCCGATAAAAGCGCGTCGCTAGATTCAACCTCTACGACAATTTGCGATTGCGGTGATACAACCATCGGACGAGAAAAAAGCGCATGTGCCGAAATAGGCAGTAAAACTAAAGCATCTATTTCTGGCCAAAGTACTGGCCCACCGGCGCTAAAAGCGTACGCAGTCGATCCTGTCGGAGTTGAGCAAATCAACCCATCACATCCCCAACGTGAAAGTGGGCGCTCATCTATCTGCACAAAAAGCTCGACCATGGTTGTTCCATCACGTTCGACGGTTACTTCGTTTAGCGCCCAACCAGTTGAAATTTCGGCGCCACTTCGGATTACTGAATAATTAAGCACCATTCGATTTTCAGTTTTGTAATCTTTCGAAATGATACTTGCTGCGATCTCAGAAAGTGATGGTTTTTCAACTTCTGCTAAGAATCCAACGTGCCCTAAATTAATTCCTAGAATCGGAATACCTTGTAATCTCGCAACTTCTGCCCCGCGTAGAATTGTTCCATCTCCACCCAGGACAACAACTAGCTCAGCATCGGCCAAATCCTCAACTGCTGTTTGGGTAATTCCTAAAACATTTACATCTGATGGTGTTGAAAGAGTCAATCCTTGCTTTAACAACATTTGGGAAAGTTCTTTTATGGCGAGCAGCGCTTCGGGACGAGAGGCGTTAACCAGAAAAATTACATCACGCGACATTAGGCAGGCCCCATCTCAATCGCACGATCTACATCGCCTGCATCAACTGCAGGTGCTCCGCGACGGAGCCATAAGAAATATTCAACATTGCCAGCAGGTCCCGGCAGAGGTGATGCCGCAATTCCCATAGTTCCAAGGCCTACATCGTAAGCGGCTTCGGCAACATCTAAAACGGCGGCCCTGCGCAAGGCTGGATCTCGGACAACGCCACCTGCCCCAAGTTTCTCGCGCCCAACTTCGAATTGTGGTTTAACCATTAAAACGTAATCAGCGTTTGGTCTGGAAACGGCAGCCAAGGCAGGCAGAACTAGCGATAGTGAAATAAATGAGAGGTCAGCTACGACTAAATCGATCTCTTCGCCCACCATTTCACCAGTTAAATGTCTAATATTAGTGCGATCTAGAATCCTCACTCGGGGATCTTGACGCAATCCCCATGCAAGTTGTCCATAACCAACATCAACGGCAACAACCAACTTCGCGCCACCACGAAGTAAAACATCTGTAAATCCACCCGTTGAAGCGCCCGCATCTAGACATATCTTTCCAGAGACTTGCACATCAGCGAAGACTTCAAGTGCGCCAGCTAATTTGTGTCCCCCACGAGATACGAAGTCATCGCGGTCACCTTGTACTGTTATTGAAGTTTCAGCATCAACTTGCGTTGCAGATTTTGTTGCAGGAATTCCCGAAACTAAAACAGAACGCGATTCGATTAGATCAGCGGCGTGTTCGCGTGAACGCGCCAGATCACGCCGGACCAGTTCTGCATCAAGACGCGTTTTCATCGTGGGTTAACGCAACCTTTTTTCTAAAGACCGTCAATTGTGTTGAGCGCTTCTTGCAGCTTGCCATGGAGTGCTTCAAAGCGAGCAGAGTGCTCTGTTAGATCGCAAGTATCGATATCACTTAGTTCAATTTTTACTTCTTCAACGAAATTATTATCTGAAGAAGGCGAAGCGTTAGAGTTCAAATATTGATTGCTCACTTCTTGGCCGCCTTCTTTACAGTCGCCTTCTTAACTTTTTTTCCACTAGCTTTTTTCGCTGGGCTCTTTCTCGAATCTGATTTCTTGGAAGGTGACTTATTGCTCGAAGTAGATTTGCCGCCGAGCGTTGCAACCTGTGCTGCCAGACGATCAAATTCATCGCGTTTGATGAAACCCATCTTGGCAACGCTCGCCTCGACCTCTTCATGAACCTTCGCTTTAAGCGCATCGGCGCTCTCGCGTGCCCAAGAGTTAACCGCTGCTGCGACTTCGCCAGGTGAACGCTCGCCTTCGCTTACCTTTGCTAGGTAGGTGCGCAGGGTAGAGAAAAGGTCGTTTGATGCTTTAGCCATGTGCCTAGAGTATCTAAAAAAGCGTTAAGTCAGCGGGCCAGGGTTAGAGTCGCAAAATGTCGATCGCCTCAATCTGCCAACGCGAGGCCAAGCCCCCCGGTGATTGCCAAAATCGACGATGAATGGCTCCGCTGATTTCTACCCACTCATCAGGAGCCAACGACAGAGCCGTCTTTCTAGATTTAGCGCTCCAAGCCGCTATATCTAAGGTGTCTACGCCTTCTCGGTTTTCGCGAGTAACGATCAACCTGAACTCAACAACCTTATCGCCACTGGGAAGTTCCTTCGTTGTTGCAGAAGCAGATACTCGACCCCGCAGTAAGAGATCATTTAAAGATAGATCAATCTCTTCACTTTCTTCCAACTCTGCTTTCTTGGAAACTTTCTTTGTCGTAATTTTCACAGCTGTCTTCGTGGCCATTTGCACTCCTTTTGATGAACAATGCAATCATGACGCTAACGACTGACAAAAAATTGTAACTGCCTTGCTAACTGTGGAGAACTTCTAAAATAGAACTACCGGCGGGCTCTTACATCAGCATCCGTTGACTCTTCATGATCAATCTCGTCACATTTTGCAAACCATTCACGAGCCTCATCTGCGCGTCCGGCAGTTGCCAAAGCGTCTGCGTAGGCATAACGCAAACGCACTGCCCACTCTTCCGTCTCGGTCCTGAGCTCCTTGCACGTCAATGTAATTACAGCAGCATCTAGTTCACCTAAATCGCGACGGGCTCCGGATGCCACAATTCGCATTTCAATTTCTTCGGGCTTGGCTAAACGCTTAACCTCGGCAGAACCAGCCAAATCCAGGGCTTTTAAAGGTCTTCCCAGGCCGCGCTCGCAATCTGCCATAACTGGCCACATTGAAACGTCTCCAGAAATTCGGTGAGCTGCGCGAAGTTCTCTCAGTGCAATCTCGTAATGCCCCGCGCGATATGCGGCGTAACCGGCGCTTTCTCGAACAACAGCCAAGCGACCTGCGTGATGAGCGGCAGCGATTCCATGCTTATGCGCCAACTCTGGATCAGAATCCATGTGAATATTTATGCAAACTAAATGGCGCGCAACAACCTTGGCATTTTCAGCAGAAAGACTTAACAATTCTGCGCGAACACTTTTCTCTAACTCTTCACCAGTTACATCTTCAGGAATATCTGGTTCGAAAATTCTCGGACGAATTCGAGATTGATCGCGCTCCATTGGAGTCACCCGAAACCCGCGTGGATCAATGGCTTCACGACCTGTACTCACATTTCTAGTTGCACCGCGGCGCTCACTCGAACCACCGCGTGCCGGTAAATCTTCGCGGCGACGATCCTTGTTGGGACCAGATGCTGGCCGAGAAGAGGAGCGACTTGAAGAAGAGGCGCGGCCAGATGGTCGCGATGAATTGCCGCGCGCCGGATTTGCGGGTCGCTCTCTTTCATCCATTACAAACTCCTCTATTTATATTTTGATGATTGTACGAGAAAAAGTTAAGAGAAATAAAAAAGGGGCACTCGTGAGAGTGCCCCTTTTTATAAAAGAAGTCCGGCGACGTTCTACTCTCCCACAAGGTCACCCTTGCAGTACCATCGACGCTGAGAGGCTTAACTTCCGGGTTCGGAATGGGACCGGGTGTTTCCCTCTCGCTATGGTCGCCGAAACGCTATTGAGATTTCGACAAAACCTTTGAATTAGACTCAAAATCCGAAGCCATCGTTTATAGATGTCAGATCTCTTATCTATTTCGTGGTTCTCGACCGTATCTCGAGAACCACACAGTGGACGCGTAGCAACTTTGTAGTTAAATCCTCGGCCTATTAGTAGTGGTCAGCTCCAAGCCTTGCGGCTCTTCCACTTCCACCCTATCAACCCAGTAGTCTAGCTGGGGGCCTTACTTGGTAAACCAATGAGAAACCTAATCTTGAAGCGAGCTTCCCGCTTAGATGCTTTCAGCGGTTATCCCTTCCGAACGTAGCTAATCGGCGGTGCTCCTGGCGGAACAACCGACACACCAGAGGTTCGTCCGACCCG
>SHVF01000005.1 GCA_009691135.1 Candidatus Planktophila sp. | reverse complement strand
TTGCCGTTAAAGGTGAAGTCCAATCTAAATTGTTAGCCACAATTGCTGTGTTCGGTTTCACCTGGAAATCCAGATACTTCGAGACCTGCCCACGAATGCGTTCCACCCAAGCCGCAACAACATCGGTGGTATTAAGAGAGCGTTCCTCGTTCTTTCCGCTGGGATCGCCGATCAACCCCGTGGCTCCTCCGACTAGTGCGATTGGGATGTGGCCGGCTAACTGAAAACGACGAAGCGCTAAGAGCACAACTAAGTTGCCAACATGCAGACTTGGAGCGGTTGGATCAAAGCCGATATAGAGCGTGGTTGGCTTCTTTAGTGCTTCGCTTAAAGCTTTCTCATCAGTTGATTGCGAGAAGAGGCCGCGCCATTTTAGATCGGCAATTAGTTCGTTAGATAGCGTAACCATGCTCGTATTCATGCCCCCATCATCTCGGAAAAACGCTTCTGTTGGTCGGCAATTACCTTTGTAAGTCTCGATAAATTTTCGGTCGCTAACTTAATTTGATCGGAGAAGGAACTTGGTCCTGTTGCCCCAACAGCGGAGCGAGAAGCAATCGCTCCTTCAACGGTTAGAACTTTACGAATTTCTGGATTGAGCGCGGAATGGATTGACTTAAATTGCTGATCACTTAGCTGATCAAGTTGGATTCCATTTTTTTCACAGAGGGCCACGCACTTGCCCGCTGCCTGGTGAGCTTCTGCAAATGGAACATGAGCGCGTACGAGAAAATCTGCAATCTCAGTCGCCAATGAAAAACCTAGAGGAGCAGCCGCTAACATTTTGCTACGATCAAAATTGGTTGTCGCGACCATTCCAGTAACAGCTGGCAGAACCAAAAGTACGGTATCTAGTGAATCAAAGAGCGGCTCTTTATCTTCTTGTAGATCGCGGTTGTAAGCAAAGGGTAAACCTTTCAACATTGCTAATACAGCAGTTAAGTTTCCGATTAGACGTCCGGCTTTACCGCGGGCCAGTTCTGCCATATCTGGATTCTTTTTTTGCGGCATTATGGAAGAACCAGTGGAGTAAGCATCTGCCACTTGCGCCCAACCAAATTCGGTCGTCGCCCAGATGCACCACTCTTCTCCGATGCGAGATAGGTGCACCCCAACCATTGACAAGATAAAAAGTGCCTCGGCAACAAAATCACGGTCTGATACTGCATCAATGCTGTTTGCCGATGACGAAGCAAAGCCCAGATCACGCGCAGTTGCTGCCGGATCTAGAGCCAATCCTGATCCTGCTAAGGCGCCAGATCCGAGTGGGCTGACGCTGGTGCGTTTTAGCCAATCTTGGATACGTTCTAAATCGCGTGCAAAAGAGTGCACATGTTTAGCAATTTCATGGCCAAAGAGAATCGGTTGCGCATGTTGCATATGTGTAAATCCTGGAGCTGGTGCATCACCGTATTCGCTCGCTTTTGCCAATAGCGCAGCCTGTAATTGCGTGATCGAACTAGCAACTTCGAGCATATGATCAATCGTGAAAAGTTTTAGATCTGTGGCTACTTGATCATTTCGGGAACGTCCTGCACGCAGTGAACCACCAGTAGCGCCAATTTTCTGTGTTAAACCTCTTTCGAGCGCACTATGCACATCTTCATCGCTAACGATCGGTAAAAATTTTCCGGATGCAACTTCAGCAATTAATTCTCCAAGGGCCTGCTCGATCTCTTTCGCAACGCCTTCCTGCAGTAATCCGCTGGCGCGAAGAACTTTCAAATGTGATAGTGACGAGCGCAGATCGTATGGTGCTAAACGCCAATCAAAATGTACGCTGCGCGAGAGCGCAAAAACGGCATCTGTCGGCGCATCGGAAAATCTTCCACCCCAGAGCGCCATTATTTTCTCGCCTTTCTACCACTTAATGATCTGCCGGTTGACTTGTTCGAAGTTCTGCTGAACGAGAGCAATTCTTTCGCTAATTCGGCTCCCCCGTTGGACTTCTTCGATACAACCAATACCGTGTCGTCGCCTGCGATGGTGCCGATGATGCTGGAAATCCCCGAATTATCTAGAGCGCTTGCCAGAAATTGCGCCCCACCAGGAGGGGTGCGCACTACAGCCAAATTCCCAGATGGTTCAACTGAGAGAATTAGGTCAGATGGAAGTGGGATTGATTTCGAGATCGCACCATCAGAAGTTGTCCCAATTTGATAGATCAATTCACCTACCGAATTACGCGAACGAACTGCGCCGACTTCTTCAAGATCGCGACTAGCCGTTGCCTGTGTAACTTCAAAGCCAGCCTTTTTTAACAATTTCACAAGATCTGATTGCGAATGCACAACACCAGCCTTTATCAGTGCGATAGCCTTAGCGCGGCGTGCTGACACTGACGTTGAGTTAAGAACTTTAGCCACGTTTTACCTCCTGCATACATTGCGCAAAGACATTTATGAACTTATCAATCTGGACCTTTGTGACAATCAGTGCCGGTGCAATTCGTATTGTGACTGCATTTGGTGCGTTGACCAATATTCCGCGTTCGGCTAAGAGCCCCGATAACTCTTTTGCGTAGTCGCCATTGAGTCCGATACCGATTAATAAACCTCGACCGCGAACTTGCGTCACTCCACGAACTGCAAGCAACTTTATTTTCAAACGTTTCTCAAAACTTTTAGCCGAAGTCATTAATCGATTTTTCTCGATTAAATTAATTGCTGCAAGTCCGGCGGCGGCTGCGACGGGGTTGCCACCAAAGGTAGTTCCATGTTCTCCTGGTGCAAATTGCGGTGCATTGCTGCCGAGTGAGATCATCGCCCCGAGCGGCAAACCGCCTCCGAGACCTTTGGCCAGAGTTATCACATCGGGTCGAATATTTTCATCTTCATATCCAAACCAAGTACCCGTTCGCCCCATCCCGGTTTGTACACAATCAAAAACCAATAGAACTCCATGTTCGTCACAGATTTCACGTAGTTGCTTTAAATACCCAAAAGTAGGAACTATTACGCCGGCTTCCCCCATGATTGGTTCGAGGATAACCATCGCTGTTTTTGAGTTAACCGCCTTGCGCATCTGGGTGATGTCACCAAAGGTCACATGCTTTATATTCTTTACAAGAGGCTTGAATGGATTGCGCTTCTCTGGCTGACCAGTAAGTGAAAGTGCGCCCATAGTTCTTCCGTGGAATGAGTTATTTGTGGCTACTATTCGCGACTTGCCAGTCTTGCGCGAGAGCTTAAGCGCTGCTTCATTGGCTTCGGCGCCTGAATTGCAGAAGAAGACCCGTGCTGTTGGATCTTGCGTTAGAGAAATTAATTTCTGCGCAAGTTCTAACCCTGCCGGATGGCTGTACAAGTTACTGACGTGCCCCAGGGTGGCTATCTGTTTTGAGACCGCCTTCACGATTGCAGGATGCGCGTGGCCAAGTACATTGGTTGCGATGCCACCTAGAAAATCTAAATATCTCTTACCGTTGCTATCAGTTACAACCAGACCTTTACCTGAAGTCAACGTGATTGAGGGCACGCCATAATTACTTTGCATAACATCTGACCAATTAATTGATTGGTTTCCCTTGATGGTCATTTCGTCACCAGAGTTCCACCAGCGTTATTTAGGGCAAGTGCAAAGCTCTTTGGGTCAGTTCCATCGATGATACGAACAGCTTGCGCACCGGCGGCAATAGCATCTAGACAAGACTGTACTTTAGGTGCCATACCTTCTGAAAAGACATTTTTTATTTCTGAGAGCTCAATGGCGCTAATTTCATCAATTAATGAGCTTTTATCTGGCCAATTACGATAAATTCCTGCGACATCAGTCATGATTATTAGAACTGAGGCATCTAGCGCTCCTGCAATTGCCGCAGCTGCAATATCTGCATTTACATTGAGCCCTCCGCGGAAATTCTCATCAATTGCTATTGGTGAAATGACTGGAACTTGGCCACCTTTGAGTGCGTTACGGATCGCTTGTGGGTTTACCGCTGTAATAACGCCCACCAAACCTAAATCTGCTGGAGTGCCATCAACTAACTTGCGTTGTGGCTCTGCAATTAAAGATTCGCTAGTACGGCCAGATATAGCAACAGCATTTACCCCGATCTTCAAGAGCGAATTCGCAATCGCTGGACCAACCTCATGCGTTAATACTTGTTCGACTATCTCAAAAATTTCGGGAGTTGTAACTCTAAAGCCCCCAATAAATTCAGATTCAATAGCGGCTGCAGAAAGTGCAGCGCTGATTTGCGGGCCTCCTCCATGAACGATCACTATTTGAATTCCCTTATGAACTGCTTCAGAAATCGCTTCAGCAAAGTCACCGTGTGCATCGGTCATGGCGTGCCCACCAAACTTAACGACGATCATGTTGCGTACGCAGAATTCTCGTGAACGTAGTCATGGGATAGATCATTTGTCATAACCGTTGCATGAGATGTTCCCAAATTTAAGTTGATATCGATGGTAACTAAGCGATCATCAAAGCGAACGCTGGATTTATCTGCAAATGGCGCACTGGCCTTGGCGACTTGAACCCCATTTAGCATGACATCAATATTTAAAGGATCCATCGTTGCCCGTGCGGTGCCAACGGCGGCAAGGACGCGTCCCCAATTAGGGTCTGCCCCAAACACTGCACACTTCAAAAGATTATTTCTAGCACATGCTCGTGCGACTTCGACGGCATCTGCCTCAGTTCTCGCCCCAGTAACGTTAATTGCAACTGTCTTAGTTGATCCCTCAGCATCCGCGATTAATTGTTGAGTTAATGAACTGCAAATTTTCATGAGTGACTCTTCGAAATCTATGGAGCTAAGCGCTACCTCACTGGCTCCAGAACCCATCAGCAGTACCGTGTCGTTCGTTGAAGTGCAGCCATCAGAATCGATTCGATTGTATGTACGATCTGTGACCCGTTGAAAAACATCTTGGGCGTTATCGGGCAAAATCGCATCTGTCATAACGACGGATAACATCGTTGCCAGCGCCGGGGCTAACATGCCCGCACCTTTTGCGATTGCTGAAAAACTTACGCCATTGATCTCAAAGTTGGCAATTTTGGGCACACTATCTGTTGTCATAATCGCTCGCGCCACATCTTCCAAAGAATCTGTCTGCAGCTCAGATGAAAGAGCAGAAATCCCATCCAAGATCTTCTGTATGGGAAGTAGCTCACCAATTAACCCAGTTGAACAAACGACGACTTCGCCCGATGAGATATTTAAGGTTGAGCCGACGAATTCTGCGGTGCGATGCGTATCTGCAAATCCCTGCGGACCTGTGCACGCATTTGCACCTCCAGAATTTAGAACAGCTGCGCGCACGATTTTCTCTTGAGTAACTTGCCTGCTCCAGATAACTGGTGCGGCAACTACTTGATTTGTTGTGTAAACAGCTGCTGCATCAAAGCGTGGACCATTGTTTACGATCAAAGTTAGATCTAATCCACCCGAACTCTTGAGCCCGGCGGAGATAGCCGCAGCGCTAAAGCCCGCTGGTAGTTTCATACGCCCAGCCCCAACTGTGTCAAGCCAAGAGTTTCATCGAAACCACAAATTATATTAGCGTTCTGAATAGCTTGGCCGGCAGCGCCCTTTACTAAATTATCAATAGCAACGCTAATGATTAGTCTATTTGTGTGATCATCGACTGCAATTTGCATAGTAACCATGTTGCTACCAGTCACAGCAGAAGTCTTCGGCATATTCCCCTTCGGCAATAGCGTTACAAAAGGTTCAGATAAATAGGTTTTTTCATAAACTTTCCGAATTTCTTGCTCTTTGAGACCTGCATTTAATTTCATTGTGATCGTCGCCAAAATACCCCGGGGCATTGGCGCTAGAACTGGTGTGAACGAAATAAGTACTTTAGAGCCAGTGGCACGCTGCAAAGACTCTTCAATTTCGGGAGTATGTTGGTGGACTCCCCCGAATTTATAGGCGGTGAGTGAACCCATAACTTCACTCGCAATTAAGTTGATTTTTGCAGCACGACCAGCACCTGTTGTTCCGGAAGCCGCAACAACAACGACATCTGATAGATCAGCGATCCCCGCCGCAGGTGCAGTTCCTAGTACGATTGCAGTTGCGTAACAACCAGGATTTGCTATTCGTGATGATCTCTTAATCTGCTCGCGCGCACCAGGCAATTCAGGTGCACCGTATGTCCAAGTCCCAGCGTGGTCCCCGCCATAATACTGGTCCCACTTAGTAGCGCTTTCCAAACGAAAATCGGCGCCCAAATCAACGATCTTTACTTCTGCACTCAATTGCGAAACAACCTTTGCGCTTTCACCGTGGGGCAGAGCCAAGAAGATAAGTTCGCAGGAGTCAAAATCACTTGCTTTAAATTCACTGAACTTTGTGTGTGCATAACTAGATAATTGCGGATGCACCGAAGTGATCAGTTCGCCGGCGTTCGTATGCGCACTGACACAGCAGACTTCGAACTCCGGGTGTCCCGCCAGTAAACGAAGTAACTCTCCTCCAGCGTAACCACTGCCACCAATGACTCCGATTTTCATATGGTGAGAATAGCATAATTATGCAAATATATGCATATTTATGCAGTACGGAGAGTGGCGCCCGTCGCCTTTTGCGCCGAGACGACCGCTGCGCTGCGCATCTCAGAGACTTCGGCGCCAGTTAAGGTGCGATCTTGGGCTCGGAAGGTCAGCGTGAAGGCCAAAGAAATTTTTCCATCTCCTAACTTGTCGTAGCGATCAAAGAGCGAGATCGATTCCAGAAGTTCGCCCGCGCCCGCACGGAGCGCAGCTTCCACATCTTTTGCGCTAACGTTGCTGTCAATAATCAAGGCAACATCTTGCACTGCAGCCGGCATTGTGCCAACCCGTGTTGGCTTTACTAGATCCGAATCAGGCAGAGCGCTAAGCCCCACTGCAAAGGCAGCGCTGCGTTCTGGCAATCCATAGTTAGCCAAAATGCGGGGGTGGACTTCCCCAGCATGAGCAACTGCCCGGCCATCAACGATTAACTCGGCACAACGCCCTGGATGCCACGGTGCAAAATCTGATCGCTTGATGGAATATTTAAGATTGCATAAATCAAGAATTTCTTCGGCAAAGGCAATTGCATCCTGCCAAGTGTAAGCGCGTGCCTTACCTTGCCAATCCTCATTTTCTGCCTTTCCGACTAACAGACCTGCAACATGGAAAGCTTGCGGCGGCACACTTTGGTAAATCTGCTTGATTGTCTTCTCATCAGGCCGCTTGAGAAAATCCGGTGAAACTGCTGGAATTAATTTTTGTGCACTTCTAAAGATTGAACCCATCTCAAAGATTGCAAAATCCTTCGCCCCACGACTTATATTTCGAGCCGCAACTTCAACTAGTCCGGGGATGAGATGAACTCGCATGAGCGGGTTTTCCTCAGACATTGGGTTCGCAATTCGATAAGTCGCCGCACGTTCGCCGACAAAACCCATTTGATCAATTGTTTCTTGATTTGTGAATGGGAAAGTCTGAACTTCTGCCAAACCACGGCTAGCCAACATATTCGCAATCGCACGACGCCGTTTCTGAGTTGGTGTCAGACTCGCATGCTTAGGTCGTGGCGGAAGAATTGATGGGATCTTCTCGTAACCGATCATGCGAGCTACTTCTTCGGCTAAATCAGATGGCGTCAATAGATCAGAGCGCCAATCTGGCGGACTCACCTGGAATGTTTTCTCATCTACATCGCAGCCAATTGTTTGCAGATTACGTGCGATTTCTGACCAAGGGATATCAAAGCCAAGCAGCCTAGGAATATATGTGGGATCCAAAGTTATAACGGGTGTGAATTTTGGTTGGCCGTCCATGACGGTTGCAACATGTTTAGCGCTGCTATGTGAGGTTAGAAGTTGGACAAAACGAGCCGAGGCGAATTCGGCCAGTGATGGGTCAACACTGCGCTCGAGTCTGCGTGATGCTTCTGAAGAAAGTTTGTGGCGACGTGAATTCCTAGCCACACAGACTGGATCAAAGCGAACGGCTTCTAGTGCGATATCAGTTGTAGTCGCGGTTATCTCTGAATATAACCCACCCATAGTTCCGGCTAAGGCCAGCGGTTGTTTATCATCGCAGACCATCAAATCATCAGGATCCAAATTTCGCTCTTGCCCATCTAAGGTGATGAATTTCTGTGCTTTGCCGGCACGCTTAATAGTTAGCCCACCTGAAATTTTTGACTTATCGAAGGCATGTAGCGGCTGACCAAGTTCAAGCATCACGTAGTTCGTGATATCAACGACCAAAGAAATAGAACGCATTCCCATCTTCTCTATTCGCCTGCGCATCCAAATCGGAACTTTTGCAACAGGATCAAAATCTGAGATAGTTCTTAAGTAAAAGACAGATGCGGTTTCTAGATCTGCAATCTTTGCAGCAACACCTTTACCCGTCTCGGTAAACTGTAATCCGCGCAGCGCGTCTACTGGATCTGTGAATTTTAAAGCTAGCGATCCAGCTATCTCTCGTGCGATACCTCTGATACTTAAGGCATATCCCCGATCTGGGTTTATGGCAATATCAAAAATTACATCGCTAATTTCAAGAGCTACGATCGCATTACTACCAATTTCAACATCACCTTCCGCAAAAACCATGATTCCCGAATGATCCTCACCGATACCGAGTTCGCGGGCAGAACAAATCATTCCGTTTGATGTTTTACCGTAGGTATCTCGGGCGGTAATGTGAAAATCCCCTGGCAAAACAGCACCAGGCAGCGCTGCAACAATGATGTCACCGACTTTAAAGTTAGTGGCTCCGCAGATAACGTAGCGGATTTCTTTCTCGCCGCAGTCGAGTCCCACGTAACGAATATGCTTTTTAAATTCTGTAATCTCTTCAATTGTTACTACCTTAGCAAATTTGAGCGGGCCAGTTAAACCAGCGCCTTCTTGGATTATCTCTTCAACCTCGAAACCAACCCGAATTAACGCTTCGCTAATCTGATCTGCAGAGATCGAATTAGGAATGTCCACAAATTCTTTGAGCCATGACAGTGGAGCGCGCATTTATAGACCAACCCCAAACTGACGAGTAAATCGCAGATCACCTTCCACAATGTCATGCATATCTGTGATGTTATGGCGAACCATCAACGTGCGTTCTAGACCCATTCCGAATGCGAATCCACTGTAAACATCGGTATCTATTCCGCAAGTGGTAAGAACTTTAGGATTGACCATGCCACAGCCGCCCCACTCGATCCAACGACCATTGAAGAAGATATCAACTTCGGCACTTGGCTCAGTGAATGGGAAGAAAGATGGACGAAGACGAGTTGTTACATCTGGCCCGAACATCGCTTGTGCAAAATTATCCAGCGTTCCCTTTAAGTGCGCCATGGTTATGCCTTTATCAACGACTAACCCTTCAACTTGATGAAAGACCGGACTGTGGGTTGCATCTAATTCATCTGCTCTAAATGTTCGCCCCGGACAAATCATGTAGATAGGAGGTTCGTGTTCTAACATCGAGCGAATCTGCACAGGTGAAGTTTGGGTTCGAAGAACCATTCCTGATTCAACCGGTTCTATGTAGAAAGTATCTTGCATTGTCCGAGCCGGGTGATCTGGAGGAATGTTTAGGGCATCAAAATTAAGCCATCCTGATTCAAGTTCTGGCCCTTCTTCAACGGCGTAACCCTGTTCGATAAAAAAATCACTAATCTCATTTTTAATTATCGAGATTGGATGCAGGCCACCACGATGGGATCGCTTAACCGGCAAGGTGATATCTACAACTTCTTCCAGTAAAACTTTGGCATCTCTTTCACTTTCCAATTTATCTGTAGCCTTTTGCAACGCTGCCGTAATAGCCGCTTTACCCTCACCAATAACTTTTCCTGAAGATGCTTTTTCCTCTGGCGCCAGCGTGCCTAAGGAGCGACTGGCCAAAGAGATCGGTGCTTTATCGCCCAAGTGGGCTAGCCGAGCAGTTTTCAGCGATTCAAGATCTGTTGCGTCTAAAAAAGCTTTTTCGGCGGCCTTTATCCATGATTCAACATCGGCCGGATTCATGAGGGAATTCTAACCTGTGACCTTTCCGAGATGAGGGATATTTGGTTACAGGGCGGCTAGATAAAACATAACAATCGATGCCGCCGCAGAAAGATTGAGACTTTCAGCACTGCCTTTCATCGGAATATGCACCTGAACAACTTCACCATCTAAGAGAGTATCAATTCCACGAGCTTCATTACCAAAGATCGCGATGCAATTACCCAAATCTTTAAGATCGGTTAGCGATGTATCGCCTTTAGAAGTTAAGGCTAATTTATTTAATTGGGGAAATTGCGCAGAAATAGTCGCAAGTGAGATGCCCGAATAGAGCGGTACATGCCAAAGTGATCCTGCTGTGGCGCGTACGACCTTAGGAGAATACATATCGACGCTGCCTGGCGAAGTTATTACGGCATCCATACCCATCGCATCAGCGCTACGTAATATTGTTCCAGCATTACCAGGATCTTGTATCTCGTAAAGAAAAATTAACTTGGTTTTCCCATTGAGCTTAAGAGCTGAAAAATCACTGCTTCCAATTTCGCAGACGCTAAGAATTCCTTGCGGCGTAATAGTGGAAGACATCGCCGCCATAACAGGCTCGCTGACCAATATCGTTTCGATACCCGATGTATCTAACCCCGCGCTTTCCACGCGGGCTGCACCGCTTTCAGTTAAGTAGATATTTTTTACCTTTGGGCCGGTTGTGGCGGCCAAAGCTTCACGTGCACATTGCAAACCTTCGGCAATAAATTCACCGTGTTGTCCGCGTTCTTTATTGCCACGGGATGAGATAAGAGCCTTCACCCGCGCGATATGCGGCGAATGAAGGCTCTCGATCATCTAATTAGTTAGGCGCTAACGAGGTTCTTGCGAGCAACATCGACAAGAGTCTTAAATGTTGCTGGATCATTGGTTGCGATATCAGATAGAACGCGACGATCGACCTCAACACCGGCAGCCTTAAGGCCCTGAATGAAGCGGTTGTATGTCATGTCATTTTCACGCGCTGCGGCGTTAATACGTTGAATCCAAAGTTGACGGAAGTCACCTTTCTTATCTTTACGGTCATTGAATGCGTAGACCATAGAGTGCGTAACTTGCTCCTTCGCCTTTGTGAAAAGACGGGAACGTTGCCCGCGATATCCGCTGGCGCGTTCTAGGGTTGTGCGACGTTTCTTAGCAGCATGAACTCCACGTTTTACTCTCATTTAATTCACACTCCTTACTTAAGGCCAAGCATGCGCTTGGCTGTCATGGTTACGGTTGGCTTTGCTGACTGTTCAGTACTCAAACGACGAGTGACGCGAGATGACTTGCGCTCCAAAAGGTGGCGCTTGCCGGCACGCTCATGCATGATCTTTCCTGTTCCGGTAACGCGAAAAGTCTTCTTCGCGCCACTGTGGGTCTTCATCTTTGGCATTTATCTTCTCCTGTACTTCCTCGTTTGATAAAAATTACTTTTCTACAACTGCTTCTAGTGCAGCTTTCTCTTTAGCAGCTCGCGCTGCCTTCTGCTCTGCTACCGCTTCAGTTTTCTTCTTCGTCGGGCCGAGCACCATTGTCATGTTACGTCCCTCTTGCTTAGGGGCGAACTCAACGAAAGCAACCTCTTGAACATCATCTGCTAGACGCTGCAAAAGTTTGAAACCAAGTTCGGGGCGAGTTTGTTCGCGACCGCGGAACTTCATCGTAATCTTTACCTTGTCGCCACCTTTAAGGAATTTCACAATTGCGTTACGTTTTGTTTCGTAATCGTGATTTTCAATCTTTGGTGTCAATCGCACTTCCTTCACCACGATGTGGGTCTGGTTCTGACGAGCTTCACGGGCTTTTTGAGCAACTTCATACTTGTACTTGCCGAAGTCCATGATTTTGCATACGGGTGGATTTGCATCCGGTGCGATCTCTACGAGATCTAAACCGACTTCATCTGCCATCTGTAGCGCCGTGTCGATATCTACAACTCCAACTTGGTCTCCGGTGTGTCCGATGAGACGAATTTGAGGTGTGCGGATACGGTCATTAATGCGAGGTTCAGTTGTGATTTGTTCTCCTTAGTTGGTTTACTACCGTTTTTTTGACTTAGGTAGTTCCGGCTTTTACCGCAATAATCGCGCACCGCTAAGGAAAGATAAACGCGCCCGCAGGCGGTTCACTTTCGACAAACCAGCCAGCTCCGAATTTACTTTTGTATTTACTCGGGCCGAGAAGGTGGAAGCGGTGAGCTCCTCTTGCAGTAGCGCTGGATCTGCCACTGGTCTGGGGCTTACTTTACCTTTAGGCACCCATGGCATGCAAACCGCCGTCTACATGGATGATCTCAGCGGTAGTTTTTGGGAACCAATCCGATAGCAGGACAACCACCGCCTGGGCAGCCGGTACTGGATTAGTCACATCCCATTCCAGCGGAGATCTCTCGTTCCAAACCTTTTCGAATTCAGCAAAGCCCGGAATTGATTTCGCTGCCATGGTGCGGATTGGTCCTGCCGCTACCAGATTTACTCGAATATTTTCTGCACCTAAATCCCGAGCTAGATACCTAGAAGTTGATTCCAGCGCTGCTTTAGCGACGCCCATCCAGTCGTACTTTGGCCAAGCTACCGTTGCATCAAAATCCAAACCGACTACGGAGCCACCACCATTAAAGAGCGAACGCGTAGCCATAGTTAGCGACTTCAATGAGTATGCAGACACGTGCACCGCAGTGGCAACATCTTCCCAGGCAGTATTCAAAAAGTTTCCTCCAAGGGCTGCTTCTGGCGCGAATCCGATCGAATGAACAACGCCGTCAAGATGAGGAACATACTCTCTCACGCGGTCGGCGAGAGCATCCAGATGCTCTTGGTTTGTAACATCGAGTTCGATAACCGGAGCGGGATTTGGTAGGCGAGCTGAAATACGCGTGGTCAAACTCATTACTCGTCCATAGGATGAAAGAAGCACTGTCGCACCTTGCTCCTGTGCGATTTTGGCAATGTGGAATGCAATCGAAGTGTCGGTGAGAACCCCGGTTACTAAAATATTTTTCCCTTGCAAAATACCCATCATCAATGCCCCATTCCTAATCCACCATCAACTGGAATAAGTGCTCCAGTTATATAACTTGCCTCTTGCGATGCCACAAACTTTACGACTCCTGCGATCTCTTGTGCACTGCAGAATCTGCCTAGCGGTACTGACTTTCCAATTTCCTCTCTGCGTTTTTCATCCAATGTAGATGTCATATCTGTTTCAACAAATCC
The DNA here is from genome assembly GCA_009691135.1 of Candidatus Planktophila sp. Lineage (GTDB taxonomy): Bacteria > Actinomycetota > Actinomycetes > Nanopelagicales > Nanopelagicaceae > Planktophila. The sequence goes on along the minus strand of SHVF01000005.1, from coordinate 31,898 downwards.
CGGTGCGATTACATTGGCTGTTATGCCGCGAGAGCCAAGTTCGCGAGCGAATGAGCGAGCCATTCCTAAGAGACCTGATTTACTTGCCGCGTAATTAACCTGTCCCGCAGCTCCTACTCCCCCAACAACAGAACCAATAAATATAAGTCGGCCACGTTTTAACTTAAGTAGACCTTTAGTTGCTCGTCTTGCTACGCGAAAAGCCCCAGTCAAATTTGCATTGATCACATCATCAAAATCAGCATCACTCATGCGCATGACGAGTCCGTCTTTTGTTATGCCCGCATTTGCCACAATTATTTCTGGAAATCCCCATTGTTCTTCGATTGCTGCAAACGCCGCCTCAACGCTTTCGGTAGATGTCACATCCATCTGCACAGCCAGGAAATCGGCAGGAGCGTTGCCGCTTCGATAAGTAACGACAACTTTGTGGCCCGCATCAGCAAGTGCTTGGGCAATAGCTAAACCGATACCGCGATTTCCACCAGTGACGAGCGCGAGTGAAGAATTCTCATCTGACATATGACAAAACTTACCCTGCTACCTATGCGTAACTTACGCTTTCGGCTCGCGCGCCCTCTTTTGTGCACCTACTCTTAAGACATGGCCTCAATTTTCGGTAGAAAAATAGGGAAGTCGCGGCCTGCCGATGTCTATGACATCACAGGTGCCCCTGCTTCTCTGACCCGCGATCAGGCCGGACGACAACGCCGATACTTCATTTCTATGATGGTTCGAACTGCGTGTTTCATTCTGACTGTTCTTCTACCCAGCCCTTGGAGATGGTTTGCGTTACTGGGCGCCGTTACCTTGCCATATTTTGCAGTGGTTATAGCAAACGCTGGACGTGAGAGTTTCGCACCCAGTGATGCTCTGGTGCGCGATAAATCAAAGTCTCTGGAATAACTCAACAAAATTTGCTTATCGCTAGACTTACGAAGTGGCCAATCAACAAAAAAGTAAAGAGCCGCAAGCGCTTTTTAAGACGCTCATCGCCCTACTTTTAATCACTGGGTGCTTATGGGCCAGTCAGTGGCAGTATCAAAGAGGAATCGATCGTCATCAGCGCAATAGCGCAATAGAAGCAGCGCTCCTGCAACCAATAATAAACTTAGAACAGGTTACGGATAACGCAGGCGCCTTTGAATGGCGCACCATTGAGACATCTGGAGAATTCGATGTTGGAAATCAAATACTTCTAAAGAATCGATACTTCGAAGGCGTTTACGGCTATGAAGTTTTAACGCGCTTTCAGTTAACTGATGGTCGCAATTTGTGGGTAGATCGCGGATGGGTGAAGGCTGGTAAGGATGCCAAGACCGCACCTGTTATATCTCCGATTCCCAGCGGTGAAGTCTCCATTAAAGCGCGATTGCGCTTAGACCGATCTCTGCCACAAGGTGCATTCTTTGCGTTACCAGCAACCGGTGCCGGGATGATTTCAAAGTTAAATGCCCAATCAGGTTTAAAGAGTGAGGGTTTCTATCTCGATTTAATTGGTGGAACAGATCCACTCCTGGCACCAAAAGTCACCGCTCAAGTACCTGAGTTAACTGACGGTCCACACTTAGCGTACGCACTGCAATGGATCTTCTTCGCTGGCCTTATTGCCTATGGCAGGATATTAATTAGACGCGGTCAAATCCTGACGAGCAAAGAGCTCTGAATACAGTCCCCCTGCTTGCACTAAATCTTCATGCTTTCCGCGTTCGCGAATCAATCCGTTCTCTAGGACCAGAATTTGATCCGCGTTCATAACCGTACTAAGGCGGTGAGCTATAACAATGCTAGTTCGCCCGGTGAGTGCTTGCGATAACGCCGTCTGCACTAACTCTTCATTCTCAGAATCCAAGTGCGCAGTCGCCTCATCTAAAATTACAATGCTTGGAGATTTCAAAAGTAGTCGTGCAATTGCTAACCGCTGCTTCTCACCTCCCGATAAACGATGGCCGCGTTCGCCCACCATAGTTTCTAAACCATTCGGGAGAGACTTTACTAAATCCCAAATCTGCGCTGATTGGCAGGCTTTTTTCATTTCATCGAAAGTTGCATCGCCCTTGGCGTAAAGCAGATTTGCTGTGATCGTGTCATGGAACAAATGCGAATCTTGCATTACAACGCCGATGCTACTGCGCAGCGATTTAACGCTAAGTTCGCGTATATCGATTCCATCAATCTTTATTGCCCCAGATGAAACATCATATAAGCGAGGAAGTAAAGCGCTAATTGTTGTCTTACCAGCACCCGATGGTCCTACCAGTGCGGTGACAGTTCCTGTTTCTGCAGTAAAACTTATTCCCTTTAATATCTCTTCACTTTCTTTAAGCTCAGGAAGGGATGCCGACTCTAGGGAGGCTAAGGAAATCTGTTGCGCGTTTGGATAGGTGAATCTGACTTCTTCAAAGGAGATTGCTGGACTTCGAGAAGCCAGTGTGATTGCAGTTGCTGACTCTTTAACCATTGGCTCTAAATCTAAGACTTCAAATACTCTTTCGAAAGATACAAGTGCGCCCATAACATCAACACGAACTGTCGCAAGAGACACGAGCGGACCATAAAGTCGGGCTAAGAGAGTTGTAATTGCTATCAAACTTCCGACAGTAATTGCTCCGTCTATAGCTAGATGACCACCGATTCCATAAGCGATGGCAGTTGCTAGCGCCGCAATACTGATTAGAGCGATGAAGAAGAAGGTATTTAGCATCGCCATTGAAATACCAATATCAGCGACTCTGCGCGCCTTCTTCTTGAAGACGACAGATTCGTTATCAATATTTCCATAAAGCTTGACCAATAAAGCCCCAGATACATTAAAGCGCTCGGTCATAGTGGAAGACATCTCTGCATTTATCTCAAATGAATCTCGCGTGTAACCCTGTAAGCGTCCCCCAATCCATTTAGTTGGGGCGAGGAAAATTGGCAAAAGTAGAAGTGCAGCAATGGTTATCTGCCAACTAAGGGCCAACATAGTTCCAACAACAAGAATTAATGTCAAAATGTTGCTGATCATTCCCGAAAATGTAGAAGTAAAAGCACGCTGCGCCCCGATTACATCCGAATTGATTCGAGAAATCAAGGCACCAGTTTGAGTGCGAGTAAAGAAGGCAATTGACTGTTCTTGAATATGACGGAAAACCTGTGAGCGCAAGTCATAGATTAGCCCTTCACCGATCTTGGCCGATATCCATCGCACCACGATATTTATAGCAGCAGTCAAGAGTGCTAAGACGGCAACGGCGATAGCCATAGTCGTCACTACTGTGCGATCTTTGGGTATAACACCATTGTCAATTAAATCGCGCAGCAACAGTGGCGTTGCAATAGTTAGTAATGCATCGGCTATCAAACAAAAAAGTAACAATATAAAGGTTGATTTATACGGTATCGCGTATACGAAGATTCGCTTGAGAGTGCCGGGCTTTAACTTTGCACTTTTTACAGATTGATCTGAACTTAAAGATCGTAGCGCCATCCAGCCAACGTGCATGGACACTTTAAGCTCCGATCAATAAGAAATTTAGACTGTAAAACCCAACGCGCGAAGTTGTTCGCGACCGTCGTCGGAAATCTTATCTGGACCCCAAGGCGGCATCCACACCCAATTGATTTTCACATCTGAAGTTAGCGGCGCTAGCGCTTGGCGCGTCTGATCTTCGATCACATCTTGCAGCGGACAGGCCGCTGAAGTTAAGGTCATATTAAGTACAGCAATATTGTTCTCATCTACCATGACATCGTAAATCAAGCCTAAGTCGACCACGTTAATCCCAAGCTCTGGATCAACTACATCCTTCATCGCCTCTGTCACATCATCTACTGCTGCAACCATTTCGCACCTCTCTCCACCTCTTATCCTAGTTCAGATTTGCTTGCGCTTGTACGCTGGCATCTTTAAACGCCATCCAACCAAGTAGCGCACACTTTATGCGTGCTGGATATTTAGAAACTCCTGCAAATGCAATGGCATCTTCGAGTACAGACTCATCTCCGCTGAAAGCCCCTTTACTCTGCATCAACGTTACAAAATTGTCATGGATTGCGTACGCCTCAGTAATTGATTTCCCAATTAAGAGATCAGTCAGGATCGAAACACTGGCCTGTGAGATTGAACAACCAACCCCATCCCAAGTGATGCTAGTTACGACCTCATTTTTTATCAGCAAATTAAGATCTATCTCATCACCACAGGACGGATTCACATGATGGACCTGGGCATCGAAAATGGTCGCCAATTTTTTATTCTGAGGTCTCTTGTAATGATCCAGGATCACTTCTTGATAAAGGTTATCTAGCTCCATTATGCAAAGTATTTCTGTGCATCTAAAGTTGCGGCCACCAAAGCATCAATATCTGACTCATCGTTGTAAAGATAAAGTGAAGCACGGGTCGTTGCTGGTACACCCATTTTGCGGGTTAGCGGCCAAGCGCAATGATGCCCAGTACGCACTGCGATACCGGCGCTATCTAAATACTGTCCTAGGTCGTGTGGGTGGATCTGACCTAAAGTAAATGAAATTGCACTGCCTCGCGAGTTTGTATCTGTAGGGCCAACAATTCGGAGTTGATCTATCTCTTGTAATTTATCCAGGGTGTATTTAGTCAAAGCAATTTCATGCTGGTGGATATTTTCCATACCTATTTCACTCAAATAATTAAGCGCAGCACCTAGGCCAACAATCTGTGCCATGTTTGGTACGCCAGCTTCAAATTTACGAGGCGCAGGTGCCCATGTGGCATCTGTCATCGTTACGGTTTCAATCATTGACCCACCGAATAGAAATGGTGGAAGATGATTTAGTAAGTTTGCGCGACCCCAAAGGACACCGATGCCAGTTGGACCTACCGTTTTATGGCCAGAAAATACTAAGAAATCAATATCTAGCGCTTTTACATTCACTGGCATGTGAGGCACAGATTGGCAGGCATCCAGGATGAAAAATGCGCCAACTTCATGGGTGCGTTTAGCAATCTCAGCCAACGGCACAATTGTGCCTAATACATTTGACTGATGAGTTAGAGCGACTATTTTCGTGCGTTCAGTGATCACGCTTTCAATATTTGACAAATCTAAACGCCCAGAATCGTTAACCTCAAACCACTTCAATACCGCACCAGTGCGTTTGGCTAACTGCTGCCATGGAATCAGATTCGCGTGATGTTCCATCTCGGAGACGACAATTTCATCACCCGGCTGTAAGTGGAAAAGATTTCCAGCTGACGCGTTGCCTATCGAATATGCTAAGAGATTTAGCGCTTCCGTGGAGCTCTTGGTAAAAACTATTTCATCAATAGCCCCACCTAAGAAATTTGCAACAACTACGCGTGCACTTTCGATCGCCCCTGTTGCCTCTTCCGCCAACTGATGGGCACCGCGGTGTGCGGCTGCGTTGTGATTTCGGTAGAAATCAGATTCAGCATCGATTACAAAGTTCGGTTTCTGACTTGTAGCACCACTGTCCAAATAGACCAACTTTTTGCCATCGCGAATAGTCCGATCGAATATCGGAAAATCTTTACGGATGACGCTGGGGTCTAAAGTCATAGGGGTTACGCGCTTACGTACTCCGCATATCCATTAGCTTCCAACTTATCTGCTAACTCAGGGCCACCTTCTTCAACGATTTTGCCATTAGCAAATACGTGGACGAAATCTGGCTGGATATAACGCAAGATGCGTGTGTAGTGAGTGATTAATACAACGCCAATATTATTTGTTTCCTTAGCGCGATTTACGCCTTCAGAGACGATACGTAGCGCATCGACATCTAACCCTGAATCAGTCTCATCTAGAATTGCAATTTTTGGCTTTAACAACTCCAATTGCATGATTTCGTGGCGCTTCTTCTCTCCGCCAGAAAAACCTTCATTAACATTGCGTTGGGCAAATGATGGATCCATGTTAAGTGCTTCCATAGCGTCCTTAACTTCGCCTACCCAAGTGCGTAGCTTTGGCGCTTCTCCACGAAGAGCAGTTACTGCTGTCCGCAAAAAATTAGATACAGATACGCCAGGGACTTCCACTGGGTATTGCATCGCAAGAAATAGCCCAGCCTTAGCGCGTTCATCGACTGTCATCTCTAGAACATCTGCGCCGTCAAGAGTTACTGTGCCTGCGGTGATGTTGTACTTGGGATGACCAGCAATTGAGTATGCCAGGGTTGATTTACCTGAACCGTTTGGCCCCATTATTGCGTGGGTTTCACCTGACTTAATTGTTAGGTCAACACCCTTCAAAATCTCTACAGCACCATTTTCGGTATCGACTGAAACTTTCAGTCCACGAATTTCCAATGTACTCATAAACTTACCTCGCTACGCATCTACTGTGACGGAGTCTCCGTCAACGATTACTGAATAAACTTTTACTGGAGCAACTGCAGGAGGCGTTAGCGCCTCCCCCGTACGTAAATCAAACTCGGCGCCGTGCAGCCAACATTCGATTTTAAAATCGGTAACTTCACCCTCTGATAGTGATGCTTCAGAATGTGAGCAGGTGTCATCAATGGCAAAAACTTGATCTTGTACACGGGTGACGCAGATAGATCGTCCATTCTTCTCTATCTTCAACGGCATACCAGGTGTAAGCGAAGCGAATGAAACATCACTCATTTACGCACCTGCCTTAGTTAGTTCGTTATCGATACGATCCATTAATCTAACTTGAATTCCCTCATGACCAATTTCAGAGATAATTTCGCTGAAGAAGCCGCGAACGACCAGACGGCGAGCATCAGATAAATTTATTCCACGTGACATTAAGTAGAAGAGTTGTTCATCATCAAATCGTCCGGTTGTGCTGGCATGTCCTGCTCCAACAATCTCTCCAGTTTCGATTTCAAGATTAGGAACGGAATCAGCTCGCGCACCATCAGATAAGAGAAGATTGCGATTTAGTTCATAGGTATCAGTACCTTCGGCTGCTGCGCGAATAAATACATCACCAATCCAGACAGTGTGTGCCTGGTCTCCGGCCAAAGCGCCTTTGTAATTAACGCGTGATTTAGCGTTCGGAACTTTATGATCGACAAACATACGATGTTCAAAGAACTGACCCGAAGTTGCAAAGTAAACACCAAAGAGTTCGCAAGATGCACCCGGTCCAGCAAATTCAACGGTAGGCAGCAAACGAACTAAAGAACCACCAATGGTTACAATAATCGATTTGAAGTTTGCATCGCGATCAACAATTGCGTGCTGGCGCCCTGCGTGTACCGTCTGTGCGCCCCATTCTTGAAGCGAAACTAAGGTGAGGTTGGCACCTGGTGCGACATAGATTTCTATATCTTCGGCCAAGTGGGTATCGCCAGTGTTTTCAACAATGATCGTTGCACGCGCATGGTTTTCAACGTTGATCTGAACTCTTGCAAATTCCGCGCTATGCAGATCTCCAGGAGTTCGTTTCAAGATAACTGGTTCAGTCACTTCGATGTTTGCGCTAATTGTTAGTACGGCAACATCCCTTGCTGCCTCACGGATGCGCCCGACGATCGCATCGTCGCTTTCAGATAAAACTGGCGCGTTAGAGACAGATTTCAACTCAAATGAAACTCCGGTGGCTTTAGAACCAGCAAGGGTAAGGGAATGTCTATCAGCAACTATTGCGCTGCCATCGTGCATTCCACCCAAACGTTTAAGCGGTGTGAAGCGCCAAGCTTCTTCCCGCCCGGTTGGCGTTAGGTAATTGGTGGTAAGGGTTGTCATTAACCAACAGCGCCTTCCATTTGCAATTCGATCAAACGGTTTAATTCAAGTGCGTACTCCATAGGAAGTTCACGAGCAATAGGTTCAATGAATCCACGAACGATCATGGCCATCGCTTCATCTTCAGTTAGACCGCGGGACATTAAGTAGAAGAGCTGGTCATCACTGATCTTGGAGACAGTAGCCTCGTGACCCATTGATACATCATCTTCGCGAATATCCACATATGGATATGTATCGGAACGCGAAATAGTGTCAACTAGAAGTGCATCACATTTAACAGTGCTCTTGGAGTGGTGTGCGCCTTCCTGTACTTGTACAAGTCCACGGTAGGAAGTACGTCCACCACCGCGCGCAACTGATTTTGAAATCACAGTTGAAGATGTATATGGAGCAGCATGAACCATCTTTGCACCAGAATCTTGATGCTGTCCGGGACCGGCAAATGCTAGAGATAAAGTCTCACCCTTTGCGTGTGGACCCATCAACATTACCGCTGGATACTTCATGGTCACTTTGGAGCCAATATTGCCATCGACCCATTCCATGGTTGCGCCTTCGGCACATGTTGCGCGCTTTGTGACCAAGTTGTAAACGTTGTTAGACCAATTTTGAATTGTTGTGTAACGCACGCGTGCGCCCTTTTTCACAATGATTTCAACAACTGCAGAGTGCAGCGAATCAGATTTGTAAATAGGGGCAGTGCAACCTTCAACATAGTGAATATATGAATCTTCATCGGCAATGATCAAGGTGCGTTCGAACTGGCCCATATTCTCAGTGTTAATGCGGAAATATGCCTGCAATGGAATATCTACATGTACGCCCTTGGGAACGTAGATGAATGACCCACCAGACCATGCCGCTGTATTTAACGCAGCGAACTTGTTGTCTCCCACCGGAATAACCGATGCAAAATACTCTTTAAAGAGCTCAGGATGCTGCTTTAGTCCACTATCTGTATCAAGGAAAATAACGCCCTGCTTTGCCAGATCTTCACGAATTGAGTGATAAACAACCTCAGATTCGTATTGCGCAGCAACACCAGATACCAGACGTTGCTTCTCAGCTTCAGGAATACCGAGGCGGTCATAAGTATTTTTAATTTCCTCTGGCAGATCATCCCAAGTTGCAGCCTGCTTCTCAGTGGAGCGCACAAAGTATTTGATAGTGTCAAAGAAGATTCCGGATAAATCAGAACCCCATGATGGCATTGGCTTCTTCTCAAATAGAGAAAGTCCTTTTAGGCGCATATCTAACATCCACTGTGGTTCATCTTTTTTAGAAGAAATGTCTCGAACGACTTCTTCGTTGATGCCACGTCGTGAATTAGCGCCAGCATCATTGCCGTCAGACCATCCGTATTCGTAGTTTCCAAGTCCGTCTAGCTCTGGGTGTGCAGTTGTCATTACCGCGCCTTTCCGGCTGTTAGTGGTTGCTTTATTTTTTCGATACTTAAATTTGGGATATAGGTTGTGCAGACTCCATCGCCATGAGCAATCGTTGCCAGACGTTGTACGTGGGTGCCTAGCAATTTAGAGAATGCTTCAGTTTCGGTTTCGCATAACTGCGGGAATTGTGCGGCAACGTGAGCGATAGGACAGTGATGTTGACAAAGTTCTTCACCATTACCACGCGGGCCAACAGAGGCGGCATAACCTTGTTCGCTTAAAAAAATAGCTAACGACTCTAATTTGTTTGAACTTTTTGCAAGCACGCTAGCCGCTTTACGTTCGATGTCATCAGCGCGCGATTGTGCAAAGGCGGTTACGAGATGCTCCCCTGATTGGGCCGATATAAATTTCAACGCAGCCACTGCTAGGTCATCGTAAGAATGTTCAAACTTCTCTCGTCCCGAATCAGTCATGACAAAGACTTTCGAAGGCCGGCCGCGCCCGCGTGTTGAAGAAATTCGTGGTTCGCGCGCTTCTAAAATTGAATCTGATACCAAGAGATCTAAATGTCGGCGAATTCCGGCAGCAGTTAATCCAAGACGCTCGCTCAGCGCGGCAGCAGTTGACGGTCCATTTTCCAGAATTGACCGTGCAACAGCATCGCGAGTGCGCGGATCATCGCTGGATTTGAGGGCTGGCCCTGAACCTATTTTCACAACACTATTGTGTCGTAATTCCCAGGCGCTCGCCACTTGGACGCGGTGCTCTAGGACATAGGGTTAAGACATGGCACTTAGGCGGGGGATCTACGGACTACTTCTCTTTCTGCAGGCGGGCCTGATACTAACTGGCGGCGCGGTTCGACTAACTGCTTCAGGCTTGGGTTGTCCCACATGGCCAGAATGCACCCCGGGTTCATACACCCCAGTCCCAAATCAAGCCGAAGGCGCACTTCATGCGTGGATTGAATTTGGCAATCGCTTGCTCACCTTTGGTCTTGTAGCGATATCGCTAATTGTTTTAGCGCACGTCTTATTTACTAAACGTCGCGATCTGCGCGTGCTTGCAGCTGGACAACTTCTTGGAATTTTAGGTCAAGGAGTGTTGGGTGGAATAACTGTATTAACCGATTTGCATCCATTGCCGGTTGCTGGCCATCTCTTGCTTTCAATTTTTTTAGTAGCGGCAGCAGTATCACTTTATGATCGTCGCGAAGCACCTATTGAAAGAATTAAACAATCAGACAGTTTAATTTCGCTGCTTTCGAAATCACATATCGCTCTCACTTTTATAGTTATCGTTCTTGGCACGCTTGTAACCGGAAGTGGTCCACATGCCGGTGATGCGCAGGCGCGACGTTTTGGATTTGATATTCGTACAGTAGCCATTCTCCACGCTGATGCAATTATCGCACTCTTTGGTTTAACCCTTGCGCTAGCAGTAGCCCTTCGCACAAACAAAGTTATACTTAAAAAGATTTACATCTTTACCTCAATAGCACTTGCCCAAGGCGCAATTGGATATATTCAATACTTTACTGGTATTCCAGAAATATTGGTTGCCGCGCACTTGTTGGGCGCAACGCTTGTCTGGATCGCAGCGTGGCGTATTCGATTAGTATTTATCACTACTTCTACAAATCATCGTAAACTTAAAGCAGGAGGGCATCCATAATGAGCGCGCTAGAAAATTGGTCTGAAATAGATGATCGCGCAGTTGCATATGCAAGAGCGCTCGCTATGGATGCAGTGCAGAAGGCTGGTCATGGCCATCCTGGAACTGCTATGTCACTGGCACCAGTTGCCTACAATCTTTTCCAGCGCCATCTAGTACACGACCCAGCTGATCCAAAGTGGTTGGGTCGCGACCGCTTTGTACTATCTTGCGGACATTCATCTCTGACGCTGTACACACAATTGTTCTTTAGTGGGTACGGTCTCGAACTCGAAGATTTAAAGGACTTTCGTACCTGGAACTCTTTAACTCCAGGTCATCCCGAGTACGGACATACCGCAGGAGTCGAAATGACAACTGGTCCACTCGGCGCCGGCGTCGCAACCGCAGTTGGAATGGCGATGGCTGCGCGTTATGAGCGAGGTCTCTTAGATCCAGAGGTCCCCGCACAAAGTTCGATATTTGATCACACAATCTGGGTCATCTGTTCGGATGGTGATTTACAAGAAGGCGTGAGCGCCGAAGCATCATCACTTGCCGGAACGCAACAACTCGGCAATTTAAAAATGATTTACGATGACAATCGGATTTCAATTGAAGGCGATACTCATGTCGCTTTCACTGAAGATGTATCCGCGCGATATCGCGCATATGGCTGGAATGTAATTGACGTTGCCGCAGCAAAGGATGGCAGCGTTGACCTTGCTACTCTAGATAAGGCAATGGTTTCAGCAAAAGCTGAAAACAGTAAACCAACTTTGATTCGTATGCAATCAGTAATTGCTTGGCCCGCACCGCATGCACGCAATACCGCCGAATCTCATGGCTCTGCACTGGGTGCAGAGGAAATCTCTGAAACCAAGAAGTTACTCGGATTAGATCCAACTGAGCATTTTGCAATGCCAACAGATATTTTGCAGCATGTGAGAGCAGTTAAAGATCGTGGCGCAGCAGTGCACAAGGTGTGGAATGCAAAATTTAGTATTTGGAAGAATAACAATACAGATCGTTCAGAACTTTTACAGCGCCTAGTAAAAGCAGAGTTACCGATTGGTTGGGATTTGCAACTTCCGGAATATCCAGCCGGTAAAGATGTCGCAACGCGTAAAGCTTCTGGCGAGGTAATTACAGCTCTTGCGAAAGTACTTCCAGAGTTCTGGGGTGGCTCAGCGGATCTAGCAGGAAGCAATAACACATCCATCACTAGTGCTGGTTCATTCTTACCCGCATCAAGTGGGATGGCTGGAGCAAATCCCTACGGACGAATGATTCACTTTGGAATTCGTGAACATGCAATGGGTTCAATTCTAAACGGCATATCACTGCACGGTTTGTCGCGATCATTTGGCGGAACCTTTGCCGTCTTTAGCGATTACATGCGTCCTGCAGTTCGCTTGGCTGCGATTATGGATCTGCCAAGCATTTTCATTTGGAGCCATGACTCAATTGGTTTAGGTGAAGATGGACCGACGCATCAACCAGTTGAACATCTGGCCGCACTGCGCGCCATCCCGAACTTTGCTGTTGTGCGTCCGGGCGATGCCAATGAAGTTCGCCAAGCGTGGAAATCAATCTTACGTCGTAGAAAGCCTGCCGGGCTTTTACTATCTCGTCAGAATTTGCCAGTTGTGGATCGAGCAACTCATGGCTCTGCAGACTTGGTAGATAAGGGTGCCTATATTCTAAAAGAGGCAAATGGCCTAGTAGATGTTGTATTAATCGCAACCGGTTCTGAAGTTTGCATAGCGTTATCTGTTCAAGAAATGCTAGCTACTAAATCAATTCACGCCCGGGTCGTAAGCGCACCTTGCCTGGAATGGTTTGCCGAGCAAACTCCTGCCTACCGAGAAAGCGTTCTCCCTAAAGGCGTCAACTTAAAAGTCAGTATCGAAGCCGGAATTTCCCAAGGCTGGCGTGACTACATCGGTGATTCGGGCATTGCAATCTCACTTGAACACTATGGCGCATCCGCCTCTGCTTCGAAACTCTTTGCTGAATTTGGATTCGGTGCAGACGTGATCGCTTCTAAAATCGAAACTGCCTTGCGTAAATGATCAAAATCAGCGGCCCTTCACTATCTAAGGTAGATCGCAGCGATACTAGATATGCATTATTAGCCAAGACCAATCCCCGAATTGCAGCCAAAGACGCGACGACTTGGGGACCGGCGGCTGCGCCCGAAGCAGTTGTTCGTTTGAATTGGGTTGACTTGGATGAAACTTCACGACAACTGCTGCCGATGCTCGATGCAATTGCAGCGAAATTTCGCGATCGCACAGAGTTGGTTCTATGCGGAATGGGCGGGTCTTCACTTGCACCAGAAGTTATCGCCAAGACATTTGCAAAGAAGATTTTCATACTCGATTCGACAGATCCTGATTATCTAGCGCATGCAATCACTGGCTCACCCGCCAACCTTTTGGTAATAGTGAGTTCAAAGTCTGGATCAACAATTGAAACTGCATCACAGCGTGCATTCTTTGAAGCTCATCTAATCAGAGCCGGTCTAAATCCAGTTGATCACATGCTCTTTGTTACCGATCCTGCTTCTCCCCTTGATTTGCAAGCACGCGCCGCTGGTTTCACGGTGATTAACGCAGACCCAAAGGTGGGCGGACGTTTTAGCGCGCTAACCGCTTTTGGATTAACCCCCGCTTCACTAATGGGAGTTGACGCATCTGTTTTACTCGATCAAGCAGCAGATGCGCGCAATCAAATTGTCTCAGATCCACAATCTATATTGGATGTGGCATACCTGCTTCTTACTCAGGCAGGTCAATTCCTAGGATTCACAGATTCTGGGTCGAGGTACCCAGGTTTATCTGATTGGATCGAACAGTTAATCGCTGAATCAACTGGCAAAGAAGAACGTGGCCGCTTGCCAATTGCAACCGAAGGTTTTAACCAAGCGCAAAGCGGTGAGGCCTTCTCTGTTTCATTTGCACCAGGTGCGCAACTAGTCGTAGAAGCTGAGCTAGGAGAACATTTTCTCTTTTGGGAATGGGTTACCGCACTAATTGGGGCAGTGTTAGAAATCGATCCATTTAATCAGCCAAATGTTACTGAAGCGAAAGAGGCAACTTCTTCAATTTTGAGGGAATGGTCAAATAATCTTCCCGAATTAATAGCGCCATCGGTTGATGACTATGTAGATATATTTGGCGATGGAAACACCTTGGTTGCAGCTTTAAAGAATTTAATAGCCACAACTGATTCTCGGGGGTATATCGCAATCATGGCTTACTTAGATCGCCGCGACGATGCTGCTATTGCAAAACTCCGTGCAATCTTGTCCGATAAATCCGGACGACCAGTTAGCTTTGGATGGGGGCCGCGTTTCTTGCACTCCACCGGACAATTTCATAAAGGCGGACAGCAAAACGGTTCCTTCCTGCAGATCACCGGAGAATGTAAAAACAATTTCAAGATACCTGGCCAAGATTTTGATTTTAAAACTTTGCTCATGGCCCAAGCACTCGGTGATGCACGAGCTCTTGCCAAAAGAAAATACCCGCTACTTCGATTGCATCTATCTAATCGAATTGCGGGTATAGACCAAATACTTAATGCAGCCCAAGGGCTTTAATTACTCGTCATCTCCGCGAAGTTTACGAAGCGCATCTTCTAGAATCTTGGCACCTTCGGTGTCGGTACGGCGCTCTTTAACGTAAGCAAGATGAGTCTTGTAAGGAATATTTACAACAGCCTTAGGTGGATTGTTGCGATCGCGACCAGAAGGTAGTCCACATTTAGGGCAATCCCACTCAGCTGGAATAACTACCGTCTCTTCAACTGCAAAAGAGGGTCGAACTTCGTGTCCATTACCGCACCAATAAGAAACCGTTGCGCGCTCAATCTGATCTCCGCGTTCGGCCTCGCCCATTGGGCCGGCGCCGACGCGGCTTCCACGAATTGCACTTGCCATTTATTAACCCTTCAAAACAAGACTAAGTGCGACAACGCCGCCGAACCAGATTCCACCAACAACAATGGTGATGCGATCGAGATTTTTCTCTACAACTGATGAACCGCCGTAATTAGATGAGATACCACCACCGAAAAGATCAGATAAACCTGAACCTTTACCTTTATGAAGCAGCACGAGCAAGATCATCAAAATACTGGTAACGACTAACAAGATAGAGAGTGCTAAAGCCACGATGTAAAACTCCTCAAGTTGTGGATGGAGATAGAGCGTAAGGATACTAGATCGAGGCTAGCGGTTAGCCGTTTTCTGCAGCGTAGAACTTGGAGATCTTGGCCAATTCTTCAGGATCTAGGCTTGCTCCCCCGATTAGGGCGCCATCAACATCGCCTTGTTTCATGATTTCAACCACGTTAGAAGATTTCACAGAACCGCCATACAAGATGCGCATACCGGCGGCTATCTCGACTGAACCAATTGATTGAACTTCTTCGCGAATTGCAGCGCATACTTCTTGCGCATCTTCTGGCGTTGCCGTCTTTCCAGTTCCTATCGCCCAAACGGGTTCGTAAGCAATAACAATTTTCTTGAGTTCAGGTTTAGACAAACCTTCTAGGCCAGCACGTACTTGGCGGATGACGTGCGAAACGTGGGCTCCAGTTTCACGAATTGCTAACTCCTCACCGACACAGAAAATCGGGGTCAACTCACTTGCTAGCGCCGCCTTGATTTTACGATTTACCAACGCATCATCTTCTTTATGTATCGCACGTCGTTCAGAGTGGCCGATTACAACAAAAGTACAGCCCAATTTTGCCAGCATGTGGCCAGAGATATCACCTGTAAATGCACCACTTGTCTCTGGCGAAATATCTTGTGCTCCGTATTGCAGACGCAATCGATCACCATCAACTAGCGTTTGAATAGAACGGATATCTGTAAAGGGAGGAATGATAGCCACGTCAACCGCGTCAAAATCTTTATCACCAAGTGAGTAGACCAATTTTTGCGCAACTGCAATTGCCTCAAGGTGATTAAGGTTCATCTTCCAGTTACCTGCCATTAGCGGTTTACGCATGATCTGCTCCTTTTAATTGCTACTAAGTAATTTTAAAGATCGAGGGCGGTTAGGCCGGGAAGTTCCTTGCCTTCTAAGTATTCAAGTGATGCCCCACCACCAGTTGAGATATATTCAAATTGATTATCTCTAAATCCTAGCGCCCGAACAGCGGCCGCTGAATCTCCGCCACCGACTACTGAAATACCTGTGACTTCGGTAAGTGCTTGCGCGATAACTTTTGTGCCATTGGAAAATGCTGCGAATTCAAAAACGCCCATTGGACCGTTCCAGAATACTGTCTTGCAACTCTTAATTGCTTCTGCAAATGCAGCTGCAGAATCCGGGCCAATATCCAAGCCCATCTGATCCGGTGGAATCATATCCGTTGAAACTAAGGTGGCAGGTGAATCAGCAGAGAATTTATGAGCGATGACGATATCTGTTGGCAACACAAGTTTTACCCCAGAATCAGCCGCTTGTTTGATCAAACCTTTTACAGTTTCGATTAGATCTGTTTCAACAAGTGAAGTGCCAATTTCTTTGCCTTGTGCTGCAAGGAAGGTAAATACCATTCCGCCGCCGATCGCCATAACATCGACTTTGCCCAAGAGATTTGCAATAACGCCAATCTTGTCCGAGACTTTGGCTCCCCCAAGAACAACTCCGTATGGACGCTCTGGATTTTGGGTTAACTTCTTTAGAACTTCTACTTCAGCAGCAACCAACGTTCCAGCCACGTGTGGAAGAAGTTTGGGAAGGTCAAACACCGACGCGTGCTTACGGTGTACTGCACCAAACCCATCACCAACGTAAAGATTTGCTAATTGGGCTAACTCTTGAGCAAGTGCTGAGCGCTCTGATTCTTCCTTAGAAGTTTCAGCGGCAGAGAAGCGGATATTTTCAAGCAACAATATTTGACCAGGGTGCAACGCTTTTGCTTTAGCGCTCACGTCGGCGCCAGTTACTGCACCTGCAAAAATTACCTCTACCCCAAGAAGTTCCGCCAAACGCAGCGCAACAGGAGCAAGTGAAAGTTCTGGTTTAACTTCACCTTTTGGCCTGCCTAGGTGTGCGGCAATTACGATGCTGGCTCCATTTGCAAGGAGAGTTTTGATAGTTGGCAGCGAGGCGCGGATACGTCCATCGTCTGTAATTTTTCCCTCTTTTAAAGGAACATTTAAATCACAGCGAAGAAATACTCGCTTGCCAGCCACATCAAAATTTTGCAGCATATTTGTTGCAGATTTAGACATTGAAATTAGAGAGACTTTCCGACAAGGCCGACTAAGTCGACTAGGCGGTTTGAGTATCCCCATTCGTTGTCATACCAACCGACGACCTTTACCTGGTTTCCAATCACCTTGGTTAGACCAGAGTCAAAGATGCAAGATGAAGGATCGGTAACGATATCTGAAGAGACGATTGGATCTTCTGTGTAGGAAAGGTATCCCTTTAACGCCCCATTTGCCGCTGCCTTCATCGCTGCGTTGATTTCAGCAGCGGTGGCTTCCTTAGCAAGTTCGACCGTTAGATCTGTTGCAGATCCTGTTGGAACTGGAACACGCATTGCATATCCATCAAGCTTGCCCTTTAACTCTGGCATAACTAGAGAGATCGCCTTTGCGGCACCTGTTGAAGTTGGGATCATATTTGTTGCTGCAGCACGAGAGCGGCGTAGATCCTTATGTGGGAAGTCAAGAATTACTTGGTCATTTGTATAGGCATGAATAGTTGTCATAAGACCCTTAACAATGCCCCAGTTATCTTGCAAAACCTTCGCCATTGGTGCAAGGCAATTAGTTGTGCATGATGCGTTGGAGATAACGTGGTGATTTGCTGGGTCGTACTTCTCATGGTTGACACCCATAACAATTGTGATGTCTTCATCAGATGCTGGCGCAGAAATAATTACCTTCTTTGCACCCGCTGTGATGTGCTTCTTGGCATCGGCTGCCTTTGTGAAGTGGCCAGTTGATTCGATGACGATATCTGCCTTAATAGATGACCAAGGCAAGTTTGCCGGATCGCGGTCTGCGAAAACTTTAATCGTCTTTCCGCCAACAGTGAGAGTGTCTTCTGTAAAGGTAACTTCTAAACCGAGGCGACCCAAAATCGAGTCATACTTTAGAAGATGCGCCAAAGTAGCGTTATCGGTCAGATCGTTGATGCCTACGATATTGATATTTGGGTTGTTAAGTGATGCGCGGAAGAAGTTACGTCCGATACGTCCAAAACCATTGATTCCAACATTAACCACGTGAAAACCTCGCTTAAGAATTGTAAGGACCCTGCACTTGAGATATTGGCTCGAGCCACTTTTGCGCATTTAGGGTATGGGGCTTTAAAAGTGCCACATCATTGGGGTCGTGGCTAACCTTACCAGCCGGCACTGGTTACTTAAGCGTAAATCTGAGTGAAGAGATCAATTCAGCAAATCTGGTGAGAGGCCTGCTTCAGTATCTGGGATTCCAAGTTCGCCAGCACGCTTATCAGCCATCGCAAGAAGTCGGCGAATTCGCCCCGCAATTGCATCTTTAGTCATTGGAGGCGAAGCCAATGAACCTAACTCCTCTAGGCTCGCTTGCCCATGGCTGATACGTAGTTCACCGGCTTCTTTTAAATGATCTGGAATTTGTGGTCCTAATATTTCCATTGCACGTTGCACGCGAGCGGCGGCAGCAACAGCGGCGCGCGCCGAACGACGAAGATTTGCATCATCAAAGTTTGCTAAACGATTTGCTGTCGCGCGAACTTCGCGTCGCATTCGTCGTTCTTCCCATGCCAACACACATTCATGAGCACCGAGGCGGGTTAGCAAAACTCCAATGGCATCACCGTCGCGAATGACCACACGATCGACGCCGCGAACTTCGCGCGCCTTAGCTGTAATTCCTAAACGTCGCGCCGCACCAACTAGCGCCAGCGCCGCTTCGGGTCCAGGACAAGTTATTTCAAGTGAAGATGAGCGACCTGGCTCAGTTAAAGATCCATGGGCAACGAAGGCGCCACGCCAAGCAGCTTCAGCATCGCAAATATTCGCGGCGACGACTTGCGGAGGCAGTCCACGAACTGGTCGCCCATTGCTATCAATTAAACCTGTCTGTCGCGCAAGAGCATCGCCGGCTTCGATTACTCGCACAACATAACGACTTCCCTTTCGCAATCCGCTTGATGAGAGAACTGCGAGATCGCTATCGTGGCCGTAAATATCGGCAATATCTTTTTTCAATCGACGCGCACTCTGCGATGTATCTAATTCGACTTCGATTACAACTTTTCCAGCAGCAATATGCAGACCGCCAGCAAATCGAAGCAGGGATGAAACCTCAGCTTTACGGCAGCAGGGCTTGGTTACGGATAGTCGGCTAAGTTCATCTTTTACCGCTGCTGTCATTGCCATGGGGTTATCCAACCAGCAATTCTCTGGCCATGTGTGTGAAAAGTGAGGTCAATTTTCGGGAATCGTGATGAATTAGCGCACTATCATCGCGTAAATCTGCAACGACTAACTCTCCACCTGTACTTGAAAGATATTTCTCGATCTCATTGCCTTGGCCCACCAAACTTTCATCGGCAATTATGTAATCAAAGTTCAGACCAGGTGCATATTCGCGCAAGATTTGGATATGTTCAATCGGCGTATAGCCTGCATATTCCCCTGCGGTGATTGCCGATCCGTTTGCGATATTCGAATCTAAATTAAGAATTAAGAATTTTTTAGCTTTGCTGGTTATCAAAGCATCTCGCTGCGCTGGAACAAGAAGATGTGGCAGAACACTTGAGAACCAAGAGCCTGGTCCCATCACGAGCCAATCCGATTGAGATATGGCATCTAGTGATTCACTTCTTGCCGCTGGATTTTCAGGAAGTAGGCACAGCGATTCCAGTCGACCTTTTGCTGTAGCAACTTGAACTTGGCCTTTGGCAATGAACCGTCCGGTCGAATTTGTGAAAGTGGCTTCGATATCTAGTGGCTCTGAGGACATAGGCAAAACACGACCTATAACTTTTAATAAGGAACCTACACGATCTAACCCAGCAACTGGATCTTCACCTTTATTCCATAGCGCAGCAAGAAGCAGATTTCCAACAGCATGCCCATTTAATTCACCAGCGCTTCGAAAGCGATACTGCATGATCTGTGCCCAACTGCGGCCCCATTCATCATCTGCACATAACGCGGCCAAAGCCATACGTAAATCACCCGGCGGATAAATCGAAAACTCTTGGCGCAATCGCCCACTTGAGCCGCCATTGTCTGCAACCGTAACAATTGCTGTGATCTCAGAAGTTATTCCACGAAGCGCGGATAAAGTTGCGGCAAGACCGTGTCCCCCGCCAAGGGCGACTACTCGCGGATTTTCTCCACTCATTCACGACCTACATCACGGTGGGTGGCATGTGCAGAAATTTCTATTTCAGAAGTATTTTCAGAAAGTTGTCGTGCAATCTCTTGCGCAATTGCGACACTGCGGTGTTTGCCACCTGTACAGCCAATCGCAATGGTTACGTACTTCTTTCCTTCACGCAAATAACCCGGCATCATCTGTCGAATAACTGATACATAGCTAGCAACAAACCCGGTAACACCTTCGCTAGTTAATACTTTTGACGAGACTTCCTTAGTCAAGCCCGTGAGTGGACGAAGTTCGGGTATCCAATGTGGATTTGGAATAAATCGACAATCTAATACGAGATCGGCATCTACTGGGATGCCGTATTTATAACCAAAGGAGAGAACATTGATTCGGATTGCATCCAACATGCCAGCAGAGAAAATCTCGCCGACCCTTTTCTCGAGTTGATGAACATTTAAGTTTGAAGTGTCGATAACTACATCTGCTTGTGATCGAAGTTCTTCAAGTTTGGCACGTTCCCGCTCAATACCATCAACGATTCGATCTTTACCTTGTAAAGGGTGTGGTCTCCGAGTTGATTCAAATCTTTGGACTAGTGATTGATCGGTCGCATCAAGAAATAAGAGACGAAATGCCGCATCTTTATTTTTCAAAGTTTGTAATGAACTATGGAAGGCATCAAAGAATTTGCCACCACGAACATCGACGACTACCGCCAATGATGTAATTTCCGACCCGCTGGTTTGTACCGCAAGTTCTGGTAGTAAAGCTGGTGGTAAGTTATCGACTACATACCAGCCTAAATCTTCCAAGGCATGTGCAACAGTTGAGCGTCCAGCACCTGACATACCGGTGACAATTAATAACTCTTTAGTGGCCATGGCTATATTCTGCCTGCACTGTCAAGGATCTGCGAGTACTTCATAAAATCTCACCTGTTTGCATATC
Source organism: Candidatus Planktophila sp. (assembly GCA_009691135.1). GTDB lineage: Bacteria > Actinomycetota > Actinomycetes > Nanopelagicales > Nanopelagicaceae > Planktophila. Next base: position 10,838 of record SHVF01000005.1, on the reverse strand, counting down.
CACCGCTCCCACACTGGGCTCGCGCTGCAAATGAGTGAAGATAATTTCAGCGATCTTCTCTCCAATGCCAGGAGTCATGGCTAGATCAGTCAAAGTTGCTTTGCGAAGGGCCGCAACAGAACCAAATCTTTCTAGTAGTGCAGCTCTACGCGCCTGCCCCATCTGCGGAATCTCATCTAGAACTGATTCAAGCATAACTTTTGAACGTCGAGATCGATGGAAGGTAATTGCAAATCGGTGCGCTTCATCACGAATTCGTTGCAACAAGTACATACCTTCGCTGGTGCGCGGCAGGATTAGTGGATCACTTTCTCCTGGTCGCCAGACTTCTTCCAAGCGCTTGGCCAAACCGCACAAAGCGATATCAGTGATACCTAATTCATCCAACGCGCGTTTTGCGGCTGCAACTTGAGGCGACCCACCATCTACAACGATAAGTTGTGGTGGATAAGAAAACTTACTTAGTTTGCCACCAATAGCAGCAACATCTCTCTCGTCAACGGCGCGATCATTGAGTAGCCGTTTCATGCGGCGAGTGATGACTTGGTGCATAGCGCGCGTATCATCATTAGCCTCCATCGTGTCGATTATAAATCGACGATACTCGCTCTTTTTGGCGAGTCCATCTTCGAAGACCACCATAGAGGCAACAACTGAGGTTCCAGAAATATTTGAAATATCAAAGCATTCAATACGAAGTGGGGTGCGCTTTAATCCCAGTTCTTCTTCTATCTCAAGCAGCGCTTTGCCACTTACTGCGGCATCGGTTGCCCGCTTACTAAGGAATTGGATAAGTGCGTAATGCGCATTGCGGTCTACCGTCTGCAGCAGTTCTACTTTCTCACCGCGTTGCGGGATTTTGATAGAAACTCGGGCACCTCTGATTTGAGTTAGCCAAGCCTGCAGTGCCATTTGATCTACGGGTTCACGATTTAAAAATATCTCATTGGGAATGTCGCCAGGCGCAGCACCGTTGTAAATCGAAAAGAAGAGTGAAGCAACTTGATCATCACCTTCCAAGGCTCGCTCTTGATCAACTATCCAAGAACGAGAACCCTTTATCGAGCCGCGTCGAACCATAAAAATTGAGCCAGCAGCATGAAGGCCTTCTTCGTGAATTGAAATGAAATCTCCATCTAAATCATCAGAGAGATTGCCCTGCGTTGATCTCTGTGCTTTTTCAAATGATTCAATCTGATCACGGATTCGCCCCGCTCTTTCATACTCTTCACGATCAGATGCTGAGTCCATCTCAGCGCGTAACTTAGGCAAGATGTCTTCCATGCCTGCTTCCATGAAGGCATCTAACTTAACTGCAATCTCGCGGTGTTGGTCCGGTGTCACCCAGCCAACGCAAGGGGCTGCGCACTTGCCGATATCCCCCAGCAAGCATTGCCGCTTACTGCGTTTGGCTCTCTGAAAATTACCTTCGCTGCAAGAGCGAACGGGGAAAACTTTAAGTAAAACTTCATATGTATTACGTAGCGCCCAAGCATTTGTATACGGTCCAAAGTATTTAAGGCCGGCACGTTTCTCTTTGCGAGTTATAAATATTCGTGGGAATTCATCTTGAATTGAGATGGCCAAATATGGGTAGGACTTATCGTCCTTAAACTGCACGTTATAGGTTGGCTGATATTGCTTAATCCAGGAGAATTCCAGCGCCAACGCTTCCAGTTCGGTCCCGACAATGGTCCAATCAACACTTACCGCCTCATTAACCATGCGGTGGGTTTTACGGGCAAGATTTGATCCAAAGTAAGTCGTAAGGCGATTCTTTAAATTCTTAGCTTTACCAACGTAAATAACTTTATCTTTTTCGTTATAGAAACGATAAACACCTGGCAGTTCAGGTATCTCCTTTGGGCGATAACTTGCTGGATCAGCCATTTACTTTGCCGCAGCTTTTTTCTTAACTGGGACACGATTGCCGGCCAAGATTTCGGCTAGGAAATGTCCGGTGTAGCTAGCCTTAACCTTGGCGACTTCTTCAGGAGTACCTTCTGCAATGACGTATCCGCCGCGGAAACCACCTTCAGGCCCCATATCAATAACCCAGTCAGATGATTTAATGACATCAAGGTTGTGTTCGATCACGACTACGGTATTTCCAGAATCTACTAAGCGACTTAAAACTCCGAGCAACTTACTGACATCTTCAAAGTGCAGACCAGTCGTTGGCTCATCTAAAACATAAATCGTGCGACCTGTCGAACGTCGTTGTAGTTCAGTTGCCAATTTAACGCGTTGCGCTTCTCCACCTGAAAGCGTCGGGGCTGACTGGCCAAGACGGACATATCCCAAGCCAACATCGCAGAGCGTTCTCAAGTATCGCGCAATCGTTGGTACAGACTCGAAGAAGGTATGTGCAATTTCGATCGGCATATCTAGCACTTCTGCAATCGTCTTACCCTTGTAATGAACTTCTAAAGTTTCACGGTTATAACGTGCGCCATGACAGACTTCGCAAGGAACATAAACATCCGGCAAGAAGTTCATTTCGATGGTAATCGTTCCATCGCCAGAACAGTTTTCGCACCGTCCGCCTTTAACGTTAAATGAGAATCTGCCTTGTTGGTATCCCCGAACCTTTGCCTCTGTAGTTTCGGCAAACAAGGCGCGAACCTTGTCGAAAACGCCTGTATATGTCGCAGGATTAGAACGCGGTGTGCGACCGATCGGAGATTGATCTACGTGAACAACTTTATCTAATTGGTCAACGCCGGTCACAGTCCGATGACGGCCTGGTACCAATCGAGCACCATTTAACTTATTAGCAAGAGTTGTGTAGAGAATATCGTTAACTAAAGTTGATTTTCCAGAACCACTCACTCCTGTAACCGAGACAAATACACCGAGCGGAATATCAACTTCAATATCTTTAAGATTATTCTCTTTTGCACCCTTAATAACTAACTTACGTTTCGGATCAATTGAGCGACGTTTCTCTGGAATAGCAATTGATTTCCTACCCGACAAGTAAGCGCCAGTAATTGATTCTTTGGAATCAATTAAATCTTGATATGAACCAGAAACTACGATCTTGCCACCATGTTCGCCCGCACCAGGACCAATATCTACAATCCAATCGGCGGTACGTATAGTCTCTTCGTCGTGCTCAACAACAATCAAAGTATTTCCAAGATCGCGCAGGCGTGTCAGCGTTTCGATCAAGCGTCTGTTATCACGTTGGTGAAGGCCAATACTTGGCTCATCCAAAACGTAGAGGACTCCGACTAAACCTGAGCCGATCTGTGTTGCTAGCCGAATTCTTTGCGCTTCGCCACCAGACAGCGTTGCTGCAGGGCGCGCAAGTGATAGGTAGTCCAAACCAACATCGAGCAAAAATCCCAGGCGAGCATTAACTTCTTTCATCACGCGTTCAGCGATCTGCGCCTCGCGTGCGTTTAAAGAGATAGATTTTAGAAAATCTGCACAGTCTGCAATTGAGAGTTCACATATTTCGGAGATGTTCTTATCCCCAACCGTTACTGCTAAGACTTCCGGCTTCAGGCGAGCACCACTGCAAATATTGCAGGGAATTTCGCGCATATATGACTCATACTTTTCGCGAGAGTAATCACTTTCAGTCTCGCCATGCTTGCGATGAATAAATGGGATAACGCCCTCAAAGCCTGATGAATAGTTACGAGTGCGCCCATAACGATTGCGATACTTTACGTGGACTTCATATTCGAAGCCATTGAGGATTGCTTCCTTCGCCTTTACAGAGAGCTTCTTCCAAGGGTTATCGAGTGAAAATGTAACTTCTTCCGCCAGCGCCTCAAGCAAGCGCATGAAATATTCAGAAGTGTGCCCACCTGACCAAGGAGCAATGGCTCCCTCGTTAATTGAGATTGAGTCATCTGGAATTACCAACTCTTCATCTACTTCTAGCTTTGTACCTATCCCTGAACACTCGGGACAAGCACCGAAGGGCGAGTTAAATGAAAATGATCGCGGTTCTAACTCTTCAAAAGATAAGTTGCAGTCATGGCAGGCTAAATGTTCGCTATAGGTACGTTCTTTCTCCGCACCTTTAGCATCTACGAAATCTAAGAGCACAATGCCGCTGGCTAGGCGCAGCGCAGTTTCAATTGAATCGGTCAATCGTGACTTTGATTCCGCTTTAGCGGTCAGGCGATCGACTACAACTTCGATCGTGTGCTTCTCTTGTTTCTTAAGTTTTGGGGGTTCAGAGAGTGAGATAGTCGCGCCGTCCACACGAGCTCGTGAATACCCTTGAGTTACTAATTCAGCAAATAGATCTACGAACTCGCCTTTTCGCTCGCGAATTACTGGAGCCAAAACTTGGAATTTTGTTGTGGCGGGCATAGTGAGAATTTGATCAACGATTTGCTGTGGACTCTGCCGTGAGACCGCTTTATTGCACTTAGGACAGTGAGGACGTCCTGCACGCGCAAAGAGTAGGCGCAGATAGTCATAAACCTCAGTGATGGTTCCAACAGTGGAACGCGGGTTTCGGTTTGTAGATTTCTGATCGATAGAAACTGCCGGCGACAAACCTTCGATGAAATCGACATCTGGCTTATCCATCTGTCCTAAAAATTGGCGAGCATAGGCAGAAAGTGATTCAACGTAACGACGTTGACCTTCAGCAAAAATCGTATCGAAGGCAAGTGATGACTTTCCTGACCCAGAGAGACCAGTAAAAACAATCAGAGCTTCGCGAGGGAGTTCGATTGAAACATCGCGCAGGTTATGCTCCCGCGCACCTCGCACGATTAACTTATCGATACTCAATTAAATTCCCGCCTCATCCATTCCGCGTAACTCTTTCTTTAACTCTCTGATCTCATCACGCATACGAGCCGCTAGTTCAAATTGTAGATTGGCCGCTGAAGAACGCATCTGCTCAGTCAGGGAGCCTATCAAGGCAAGTAACTCTTGGCGTGGTAGCGAAAGAACGGACTTACTGTGGAAACCAAGATCTGGAACAGTGGCTTTACTGCCTTTCTTTAACTTTGCACTGGCAAGCAAATCATCAGTGTCATCACTTTCTCGAGCAATGGTGTCAGTGATGTCGGCAATCTTCTTACGAAGTGGCTGTGGATCTACACCACGCTCTAAGTTGTAAGCAACTTGCTTGGCCCGTCGTCGATTAGTTTCATCAATTGCTTGGGCCATAGACTTTGTAATGTTATCTGCATACATATGAACTTCCCCAGACACATTACGAGCTGCGCGACCGATAGTTTGAATTAGCGATGTGGCTGAACGTAAGAAACCTTCTTTGTCGGCATCCAAGATTGCAACGAGCGAAACTTCCGGGAGATCTAAACCTTCGCGGAGTAAGTTAATACCAATCAATACATCGTATTCACCAGTGCGTAGTTCTCTGAGCAGTTCAACACGACGAAGCGTGTCAACCTCTGAGTGAAGATAGCGAACACGTACACCACGTTCTTGTAAGTAATCTGTTAAATCCTCTGACATCTTCTTCGTAAGGGTCGTAACGAGAACACGCTCATTACGCGCAGCACGGATATTAATCTCATTTAAAAGATCATCAATCTGACCCTTGATCGGCTTAATAATGATCCCGGGGTCGACAAGTCCAGTAGGCCGAATAACTTGTTCAACCACATCTCCATCGACCTTAGCCATCTCATATTTACCAGGAGTTGCAGATAGAAATACTTTCTGACCAACTCGTTCTAGAAATTCTGGCCATCGCAGAGGTCGGTTATCCATAGCACTTGGTAGCCGGAATCCATGTTCAACCAGTGTGCGTTTGCGCGATGCGTCGCCTTCAAACATGGCGCCAATTTGTGGCACAGTTACATGGCTTTCATCTATAACCAAGAGAAAATCTTCCGGGAAATAATCAAGTAGACAATTTGGTGGCGAACCAGGTTCTCTGCCATCTAGATGTCGGGAGTAGTTCTCAATTCCAGAGCAGAATCCCAATTGCTCCATCATTTCAAGATCAAAAGTCGTACGCATCTTCAATCGCTGCGCTTCTAACAGTTTGCCTTGTTTTTCAAAGAGATTCAACTGAATCTGCAGTTCATCTTGAATATCACTCATCGCACGTTTGATGGTCTCAGGGCCGGCGGCATAGTGGGTGGCTGGGAAAATATAAATTTCGGTTTCATCGCGCAGAATCTCACCCGTAAGCGGATGCAAGGTCATGATTTTCTCAATCTCATCTCCAAACATCTCAATGCGAATTGCCAGCTCTTCGTACATTGGAATAATTTCAATGGTGTCACCGCGGACACGAAATGTCCCGCGCTCGAAGGCCATATCGTTTCTTTGGTACTGAACATCGACAAAACGGCGCAGCAATTTATTACGCTCAATCTCATCGCCAACCTTTAGTCGGATCATACGATCTATATATTCCTGAGGGGTTCCAAGACCGTAGATGCAAGAAACGGTGGCAACCACAATTACATCGCGACGAGTTAGAAGTGAATTAGTTGCTGAGTGGCGCAACCGTTCGACTTCATCGTTGACGCTGGAATCTTTCTCGATAAATGTGTCGGTTTGCGGAACATATGCCTCTGGTTGGTAATAGTCATAATATGAAACGAAATACTCGACCGCGTTGTTAGGCATTAACTCGCGAAATTCATTAGCTAATTGAGCAGCTAGTGTCTTATTTGGAGCTAAGACCAAGGTTGGACGTTGCAAACGCTCCACCAACCAAGCTGTCGTTGCCGACTTTCCTGTACCAGTTGCTCCCAAAAGAACGACATCTTGTTCGCCGGCGCTTATTCTTTTTACAATTTCTTCGATCGCTTGAGGCTGATCTCCCGCTGGAACATAATCACTGATTACCTGAAAGGGTTCAACTTTGCGTTGCAGGTCAGAGATCGGGCGCATTTTCCTAGCCTACTTCGCTTGGCTCGGTAAGTCCTCCCAGAGGTTTTCTACGCTACGCAGCAGCGCATCCTCATCGCCATCATTGGTGATGATGTGATCCGCTTGAGCTTCGCGTTCTTTGCGGCTGGCTTGCGCTGCGATACGGCGCTCAATCTCAGAGATAAACATTCCACGTTTGCGCAAACGTTCTTTACGGATTTCTAGGTCAGCCTCTACGGTAATTACAAGATCAAAATTAGCAGCAGCGTTACTTTCGACTAAGAGTGGTATTTCATAAATAAGGGTTTCATCTGGTGCAAGATCTGCGACAACATCACTAAATAGTTCACGCACTCTTGGATGGATAATTGCTTCTAAATCCCCTCTCGCTGTTGCATCGGCAAAAATAATCTCTGCCAGAGCTTTACGATCGATATCTCCATCGCGCAATATTGATTCTCCAAAGCGAAGTAAAACTTCATCAAATCCGTCAGTACCGCGTTCGATTGCCACGCGTGATAATTGATCAGCATCCACTACGCGTGCACCAAGTTGAGAGAAATATTGTGCAACCAGAGATTTTCCAGCACCAATGCCGCCAGTCAGAGCAATGATTTGCATGGCGCCAACTCTACCGCCGCACAGATATTTCCAGTATAAGAAAAGGGCCCATCCGAAGATGAGCCCTTTTCTTATTACTATTTATTCAGCAGCGACTTCTACAGTTTCTGCTGTTTCAGCTACATCTGGAGCAGCAGCATCGGCAGCCTTCGCCTCAGCCTTCTGCTTCTTATGTGCAAGGAAGCGAGTTTGCGCTTCCTGATATTGACGTTCCCATTCTTCGCGTTGTGAATCAAAGCCTGGCTTCCATTCCTGAGTATCAGGATCGAAACCTTCTGGGTAGATGAAGCTTCCTGCAGCATCATAACGCGCAGCCATTCCGTATTGCGTTGGATCGAATGCTTCGATCTCTACTTCATGTCCTTCATTGGCTTGCTTTAGAGAAAGTGAGATACGACGACGCTCTAGATCGATATCAATGATCTTCACAAATAGTTCGTCATCAACGGCCACAACTTGCTCAGGAATTTCAACGTGGCGTTCGGCCAACTCTGAAATATGAACTAAGCCTTCGATGCCTTCGTGTACACGAATGAATGCACCGAATGGAACCAACTTAGTAACAACACCTGGAACAACTTGGTTGATGGTGTGCGTGCGAGCAAATGCTTGCCATGGATCTTCTTTAGTTGCCTTAAGTGAAAGTGAAACACGCTCGCGCTCGAAATCAACTTCGAGAACTTCTACGGTTACTTCATCGCCAACTTCAACGACTTCACCTGGATGATCAATGTGCTTCCAAGACAGCTCTGAAACGTGGACCAAGCCATCAACGCCGCCTAGGTCAACGAATGCACCAAAGTTGACGATTGATGAAATCACACCAGTTCGTACCTGGCCCTTTTGTAGCTGGTTCAAGAATGTTGTGCGTGATTCAGATTGAGTCTGCTCAAGAAATGCGCGACGTGAAAGAACAACGTTGTTGCGATTCTTATCGAGTTCGATAATACGAGCTTCAACTTCCTTGCCGATGTAAGGAGTTAGGTCGCGGACGCGACGCATTTCAACCAGTGATGCTGGCAAGAAGCCGCGCAGACCGATATCAACAATAAGGCCACCCTTAACAACTTCAATAACTGTGCCGACAACAACTTCGTCGCGCTCTTTCTTGCCTTCGATATCTCCCCAGGCACGCTCGTATTGTGCGCGCTTCTTGGAAAGAATTGTGCGGCCCTCTTTATCTTCTTTTTGTAGTACGAGCGCTTCAATACGATCGCCTACCTTAACAATGTCATTCGGATCTGCATCGTGTCGGATTGAGAGTTCGCGGGAAGGAATTACGCCTTCAGTTTTGTACCCGATATCAAGAAGTACTTCTTCGCGATCTATTTGTACGACAGTGCCTTCGACTAAGTCGCCGTCATTGAAATTTCTGATTGTTCCTTCGATTGCTGCAAGAAAATCTGCGGCCGATCCGATGTCGTTAACTGCTACGACTGGTGATGATGTGCTCAAGTTGCTCCGTAGGGATAGAAAGTAATAGGACGCCAGAACCATTCTGGTGAACGGGCGTAAGCGTACGGTTCTAGCGGCAAATAGGGCAAATCCCTTGATAAGGCAGGCGTAAACTAAACGCAAATGAAGCGATATAGAGAATTGTTCACAATCCCAAATGTTTGGGTACTAGTTCTGGCCGCTTTCCCGGCAAGAGTTGCGTACGGAATGGTTGCGCTCGCCATTTTCTTCAAAACTGAACAAACTACCGGTTCTGTCGCTGTCGCAGGCTTGGCTATCGGGATTAATTCTGTTGCCGGCGCTGCCACTGCCGGAATGCGCGGATCTTTAATGGATCGCTTTGGACAGAAATGGCCACTTCGTATTTTTGTTCCAGGGTACGTAGCGATGCTTTTAGTTCTTAACACAATGGATAATAAAAATGCGATCTTGTTGGCTGCATTCTTTCTTGGAATTACCGCTCCCCCGATAAATCTCTCCGTCAGACCTCTCTGGCGGATGATCGTGCCTGAAGAGTATTTACGTACCGCTTACGCAGTAGATACATCAGTAATGAGTACCGCAGGTGTCATCGGACCAGTTGTTGCTACCTCACTTGCACTTTCGTCGCATCCAGGAAGTGCACTAAGCGTTGCAGCTGCTCTAATGGCAATCGGTGGTGGCGCACTTGCACTTACTCAAGTTTCTCGTGATTGGAAACCAGAAAAGAAAGATGAGAACCACATCTCTATTTGGAAAAATAAGGCGATCCAACTTCTGATGATCGAGGGATGTTTTATTGGTTTTGGTTGGGGTGTCTTTGATGTTGCGGTTCCGGCATTCGCAACCTTAGAAGATGTTCCACATCGCACCGCGTGGATTTTGACCGCAATGGGCCTCGGAAACATTATCGGGGGTCTATTAGGCGGATTGGTCTCTGGAAAAGTGTCGGCGTTAAAGGCGATGCGTCTTACATATTTAACTTGGGTCTTTATCTCAATTCCAATCATATTTACATATCCTGGTTGGTCCATGGTGATCGCAGGTGCTTTCTTAGGTTTAGTCGGCGGAACAATTCAGGTGTTCTATTGGGAAGTAATGGAGGCGGTGCGCCCCAAAGGTTCTGCAGTTGGAATGATGGGTTGGATATGGACAGTAGAGGGAACGCTCATGTCTATCGGAGCAGCTGCAGGTGGTTGGATCGCTGAAACTTTCTCTCCACGATTTGCACTGTCGATTACGACATTTACGATTATTTCTGGTTTTATGATTCTGAATCTGGGACGAAAGCGATTAGCTGCAGCAGATCGTATACCGACAGTCGAAGAAGATCTGGCGGCGATGTCTAATAACTCACCATCCACCAAGTAATCCCATACTTAATAAAGTTAATGAGCAGCCTCATTCCAGCTCACACCAATACCAACGCTGACATCTAACGGAGCTCTTAGCGGATATGCCGCCCCCATTTCACGTCGCACAAGTTCTGTGACTTGATCTTCTTCGCCTGTAACAACTTCCAAGATAAGTTCATCATGAACTTGTAACAACAGGCGTGATTTGACGGACTCAACAGTTAAAGCACGCTGCACATTAAGCATCGCCTGTTTAATTATGTCCGCAGCCGACCCTTGGATAGGCGCGTTAAGTGCCATTCGTTCGGCAATATCGCGCCGTTGACGGTTGTCGTGAAGTAAGTCAGGCAAGTATCTACGGCGACCCATCACGGTTTCGGTGTAACCAACTTTACGGGCTTGTTCCACAACTTTATTTAAATAATCGCGAATTCCCCCAAAGCGAAGGAAATATCTATCCATTAAATCCTGGGCAGCCGTTGGAGATATATCCATTTGTAACGCTAAACCATAAGAACTCAAGCCATATGCCAATCCGTAAGACATTGCCTTTATCTGCCGGCGCATTTCAGAGTCGACTTCATTTGCTTTAACGCC
>SHVF01000039.1 GCA_009691135.1 Candidatus Planktophila sp. | reverse complement strand
TTGGATTAGCGCGGATCATTTCCTCCGTGGCCATCGCCGCCATATTGCGCCATAACATCGCAGTTGGTCGCACCAATGTTTCACCGAGTGAAACTGCTGGCATATTTAAGGGAACGCCACCTGCTTCCCAAACACCGTTTTTTACGTACTCCATCACTTCATTTAAATGAGAGTTACAAGGTGTTAAGTCGGATGCGGTATTGGCAATTGCAATATGAGGGCGACCGTCAAAGGCATCTTTAGGTAAACCGCGGCGCATCCATGCTCGGTGAATAAATCCATCACGATCTTTACCACCATACCAATGGGCGCTGCGCATGAAAAACTCCTCAAGTCTCATATTTACACTCTCGATATTGTGTTGAGTATAGTGACGGCATGAAGGCCTTGACCATAACTTCTCCAAATAATTCTGTTGTGGAAGATGTGGCAGAGCCGATTGCAGGAGAAAACCAAGTTGTTGTTGATGTAACGCGCGTTGGAATCTGCGGAACAGATCAAGAATTCTTTACAGGTGAGATGGTTTATCTCCACAGCAATCAAGCGAAATATCCAGTGCGCATCGGACACGAATGGTGTGGCGTTGTTTCACAAATTGGTAAAGGTGTAAATCCAAAGTGGCTGGGTCAAAGAGTCACGGGTGACACGATGTTGGGATGCGGTACTTGTTATCGATGCATATCTGGGCGCCAACATGTTTGCGATGATCGTTTTGAAATCGGAGTCCGCAACGGTTGGCCAGGAGCTTGCGCTGAGAAGTTGTTGGTTCCAGAGCGCGCCCTGCATGCGCTCCCGGATTCAATCGATGATGCGATCGGTGCACTTATCGAACCTGCCGGAAATTCATTGCGAGCAGTAGAAGCGGCACTTGCTGGGCCTGGCAAAGAGATTTTAATTTACGGAACAGGCACAATCGGATTGCTTTGTGCACAATTAGCACAAGCAGCTGGCGCCAATGTGCACTTGGTGGGACGTAATGAGCGCACTATCAAACTTGCCCACCAAATTGGAATTAAGAATGCGGGAAAAGATTTAATTAAGCCAAGAACCGGATTCGATGGAATCATCGATGCCACCAACCACAAATCAATCCCGAATGAAATTGTGCAAGCAGTCGAACCAGGTGGTCGCGTAGTTTACATCGGCATATCTGGTGAACCAAGTCTTATCGACTCACGCGACTTGGCGCTTAAAGATGTAACCGCAGTTGGAATCCTGTCGGCCTCTCCTGGCCTCAAAGGTGCGATCGAAATCTTTGCTCGCGGCGACGTTGATCCTCGCCCGCTAATTGCTGCCACAATTTCACTCAATGAAGTTCAAGATGTATTTATGGGTAAGCGCCCGAAAGGCTCTGGCGATGGACCTAAGATTCATATCGATCCTCGGATGAAGTAAGGAATAGAAATGACCAGCACATCATCAGTTGAATTCAACAGCCAAGTTGTCGTTATCTCAGGAGCCGCCACAGGCATCGGTAAAGCCAGCGCTCAGTTGATTGCAGCACGTGGAGCTACGGTCATCGCCCTTGATTTCAATCCCGCAGCTCTTAGTGAATTAGCAAAAGAACTCAAACTTTCAGCAAACCAAACCCACGTCTGCGATATTTCGAGCCAAGACCAGATTGATAAAGCGATCTCAGCAATCTTGAAGGACCACGGCAAGATCGATGCGCTAGTTAATACCGCTGGAATTGTCGGTCCATCAAATACCGTAGTTGAAGATGTTATTTGGCCTGATTTCGAAAAGGTTTTACAAGTTAATCTCTACGGCGCCATCTGGCTTACCCAAGCAGTGATTCCATCAATGAAAGAGAATAAGTACGGCCGCATCGTGCACTTGGCATCTATTGCTGGAAAAGAAGGCAACCCTGGACTTTCCCCTTACAACACATCAAAGGCCGGAATGATCGGCTTTGTTAAAGGCGTTGCCAAGGAAGTTGCGCCTCATGGCGTAATAATTAATTCACTCGCACCTGCTGTTATTAGCACACCGATGAATTCGAATACTTCTGATGAAACTTTGAAATATATGATCAGTCGAATCCCAATGGGACGTGTTGGTCAGCCTGAAGAAGTCGCCGAGATCGTTGCCTTTATGGCATCGAAAGCCTGCTCATTTACAACTGGCTTTACCTTTGACGCCTCTGGAGGCCGTGCAACTTACTAATTAGTAGTTAGTAGCTTCTTTGATCTCGACTTTAATCTCTTTACCATTTGGTGCGGTGTAAGAAACGGTGTCACCGATCTTTGCGCCCATGACTGCGGCACCGAGTGGAGATTTCTCGCTGTAAACGCTTAAGTCACCTGATGCAATTTCGCGCGAACCAAGTAAGAATTTTTCTTCATCGCCAGCAACAATTGCAGTGATAACCATGCCGGGACCGACAACGCCATCGGCAGATGCTGGGGGAGTTCCAATGTGTGCGTTTTCTAGCATCTGCTTTAACTGGCGAATGCGCGCTTCCATCTTGCCTTGCTCATCGCGTGCTGCGTGATAGCCGCCATTTTCTTTTAGATCGCCTTCTGCGCGAGCAGCCTCAATCTTTGCCGTGACTTCTTTACGGCCACCTAATTCAAGGTGCGCCAGTTCGGCGCGCAAACGATCGGCGGCTTCTTGGGTTAGCCAAGTTTGTGGGGTACTCATAAAGGGCAACGGTATACGAAGTAATTATTCGGCGCGACAGCGTGCAATAGCCGCTGTTACAGGCGCTGTTCGTGTGGGAATTGCAGTAATTTGCTCAATTTGTGATGTTCCTGCTTCGATTTTGTCATCGATTTGGCCTACGACATTCTTATCCTGATCACTTGCCGTCAAAGTGCAGATAACAACTTGCATTGGGTCGGTACGAACTACTGTGTAGCGGATAGAAATTTCTCGTTCTGCAGTGATGTTAAATGAGATTAGTTCATATCTAATTGCAGGATTGGCGTGATGCAGGCCGGCCCAGATCAACCAACCACCACCAACTAAGGCAAAAACGATCGCTGGTGTGACCCATCTCTTTTGTGGGCGCACGCCATATCGGTCGTTGTGGTCAAACTCTTCGCCCGATTGCATGGGAGTATTGTCTCATGCAAAAAGATGTTGAAATGGGCTGGGCAGGATCGCTCACAGTTCTGATTCTCTGTATAACCGTCGCTATTTTGTTGCGCAGTTTCTATAAGCGCTACATGCGGATGAACGCTCGCAACAATGAAAACCAGATCGATAATTAAGAAGTTTTTACAAGCCCTGGGTGTAATTGCTCTTGCCCTGGTTTTAGTCGGCCTCGGTAATTGGCAGTTAGATCGTGCCGCAGTTGTTAAAGAGCTAAATGCCGCAGCCAAAGTTATTGATCCTAAGGTTTATTCGCTAAGTGAATTAGCGGCTCCAACCGTTGCCTTAGATTCTCGAAATGTAAATAAAAAGGTCGCGGTCAACGGCTTTTATATTGCGAATTTTAAAGCACCGCTGCAGAGCGATAAAGATGGCAAGGTCACCGATTGGGAAGCTGCCTTATTACAAGTCGATGGATCCGATCCGAGTGCTGGGATTTTAGTCGTCCGCGGATTATGGGCGGATCGATTATTAAATATGGATATAACAATGTCGACCAAAGTTGATTTAGTTGGAACCATGCAGCCACATCAAAATGATGACCGCGCCGAAAATGTGCCAGGAGTTATTTCTCGCCTTGATAGCAGCGTCATAGTTGGCCAGGCCGACTTGCAGTTATATGACGGATTTATTGTTGCTCAATCAGAGATCACGCGTTCGAGTGAATTGATACGCACCCGCGTCGTTGCCAAAGCGCCAGTTTCCAGAGTCGCCGGTTATTACTGGCAACACATTTCATATGTCGCGATCTGGTGGCTAATTGCTGCAATTGTTCTTTACCTTCCCTTCTATCGCCGTAGTATTGCCTCATGACCGGTGCGGTAAAGAGATTTCGAGTAATGGCGATTACCGCCGGAGTTATGTCACTTCTTTTATGGTTCGTAGATCTGCCAGTTGCCTACCTATTTAATAATGAGGACTGGAAGAGCAAAGTTGCTTGGATCCCCTTCGTACATGGCTGGGTCTATGCCGTCTATCTTCTAACCGCGTTGCAATTTTCCGTAAAAGCGCGCTGGGAGCTACGCCGAGTAATTTGGTTAGCTCTGGCCGGGACGTTACCGATCGCCTCATTTATAGCAGAACGTAAAATTGTTAAAAACTATTCGTAAAACAATCAAATCTGCGCTCTACCCATTTTATGAGTGGCGCATTGTTAGCGATCTTGATTTCTCAAAGACCCCGCGCCACGTTGGTGTGATCCTCGATGGCAATCGACGTTTTGCAAAAGCTAATCCCAGTTCTATAGATCCAAAGGGCCACCGCCGCGGCGCCAGCAAGATTGTGGAATTTCTCGGCTGGTGCGATGAAGCAAAAGTTGAAGTGGTCACCTTGTGGTTGCTCTCGACGGAAAACTTCAAACGCACCCCGGAAGAGTTAGATGGCCTGTTAAAGATTATTGGTGACACCATCGATGAACTTCGTGCCACAGGTAAATGGAATATCAAAGCCGTCGGTGCGTTAGAACTTTTGCCACCTTGGCTAAGCGAAAAATTGGCTAATTTGCCGCCCGTAATAGATGGCGGCGTTGAAGTAAATGTGGCAATTGGATACGGCGGGCGCCGAGAAATCGTCGATGCGGTGAAGGGATATCTGCAGGATAAGAGCTCCCATGGCGCCAACTTGGAAGATGCTGCTGCAGGGCTGACTACAGAAGAAATCTCAAAATATTTATATACCGCCGGCCAACCTGATCCAGAATTGTTGATCCGCACATCAGGTGAGCAACGATTGGGTGGCTTCTTATTATGGCAGAGCGCCTTATCAGAATTCTATTTCTGCGAAGCATATTGGCCAGATTTTCGCCGCGTCGATTTCTTACGCGCACTTCGTGCATATTCACAACGACATCGCCGTTTTGGCGTGTAATCGCTCTTAATCAATCGTTAACTAGCCGCTGTGGCGTGTCGCACTTAAAAGAGTGCTCTCCCGTTCTATCTTTTTCTAGTCAGAAGTAACATCCGTCCGGATAAAACTAAAGAGAATGCGAGAGCTGGCCATTGGCTACTCCAGTATCTACAGCTAAGAAAAAGGCTTTAAAAAAGACTTATGTTTTAGATACCAGCGTTTTGTTGGCAGATCCGAACGCGCTCTTAAAATTCGAAGAGCATGAAGTAATTATTCCGATCGCAGTTATCGGAGAACTCGAAAATAAACGTGATCACCCCGAACTTGGATATTTTGCCCGCGCTGCGCTGCGATCACTCGATGACCTGAGAGTTACCCACGGCCGCCTAGATAGGCCACTAACGATAACCCCAGAGGGTGGCACACTTTCGGTCGAATTGAACCACACAGATTTAAGTACCTTGCCACACGGTTTCTTGCGCGATGGCACAAATGATTCACGAATCTTGGCGATTGCAAAAAACTTAATGTCAGATGGCAAGCAAGTAGTTCTTGTTACTAAAGATTTGCCACTTCGCGTTAAGGCATCAGCGGTTGGTGTGCAGGCGCAAGAATATTTAGCTGAACTAGTTTCCAATAGCGGATGGACAGGCATCGAAGAGATCAACGTTGGCCACAGCATTATCGATGAACTTTATTCATCTGATCGAGCCGATCACGAGTGCGCACATCAATTGCCAGTCCACACCGGAATCGTTCTGCATTCAGAAAAAGGTAGCGCTCTTGCGCGAGTCACCGTTGAAAAACGATTGCAGTTGGTCCGTGGCGATCGCAATGCATTCGGTCTGCACGGTCGTTCGGCCGAACAACGAATTGCCTTAGACCTTTTATTAGATCCCGATATTGGAATCATTTCACTAGGTGGTCGCGCCGGAACCGGTAAGTCAGCCCTGGCACTTTGCGCTGGACTGGAAGCGGTAATGGAAAAGCGCATCCATAAGAAAGTTATTATTTTCCGCCCGCTCTATCCGGTCGGGGGCCAAGAGCTCGGATACTTGCCGGGCAGCGAGGGCGAAAAAATGTCGCCTTGGGCTCAGGCGGTTTTCGATACTTTGGGCGCCTTGGTCTCGCAATCCGTTATTGAAGAGGTAATGGCTCGCGGACTTATCGAAGTTTTGCCTCTGACCCACATCCGTGGTCGCTCACTTCATGACTCTTTTGTAATTGTTGACGAAGCCCAATCACTCGAACGCGGAGTTCTGCTAACCGTACTATCGCGAATCGGCCAATCATCGCGAGTGGTCCTGACTCATGACGTTGCCCAACGCGATAACTTGCGGGTCGGTCGCCACGATGGCGTGGTCGCCGTCGTTGAAACGCTCAAGGGCCATCCGCTCTTTGCCCACGTCACCTTAACTCGCAGCGAGCGCTCACCGATCGCCGCTCTGGTCACTGAACTGCTGGAAGGCCCGATTTCCTAAAGTCGAAAGGCGCCCGCGCATTCCCCGCATAAGGTCCTATTTAAATCTCACACTCACAATTCGGACATATAGGACTTTGCCCTAACTGAGCAGGACTTTTCTCTGTCCACAGGAAGTGACTTTACTGAGAATTTGCGCCACACGCATGAATTAATTTGCGACATCTCACCCCACTTGCCACCCTTAACTCATTCCCCGGCAATTCCATTCGCCTATTTATAGGTAGGTGGGTCATGGGCAAAAGAGAGAAGGAAGGAGCACGCGATGAATAGATTCTCAATTACCAATTCACGACGCTTTAAGTTGCGCGCCCTCTGGAGTCTGGTGGGCTCCTTCTTGCTGATCTCAGCGGCCCAGCCGACCGCCTACGGCCTGGACTTTCCAATGACAACGAGTTTGTCTTTGCCGCAGTCATCGAATCTGACGATGTCGATCGCTTTAAATTCTGAAGTAGACCTTTCCGAAGGCGCCGCCCTTTATACCCAGCTCGATCAGCGCCTAGATCTTTTTGCATCTCAAATGGCTTTGGCGGCATCGATTAGCATCCAAGTTGAAATGGCTCGCTCAATCGTTGGCGCCAAGAAAGTTGCCAAGTCGATCATGCTCTCTGAATATGGCTGGGGTGATGATCAATACAGTTGCCTCAATCGCCTTTGGACGAAGGAAAGCCACTGGAATTATAAGGCGCGCAATAAAAAATCAGGTGCCCACGGAATTCCACAAGCCTTGCCAGCAAGTCGCATGGATGTAATTTCAACAGATTGGCGCACGAATCCTGTCACACAGATTCGTTGGGGACTTCGCTATATCGAGGCGCGTTATGACCAGCCATGTAAAGCTTGGGCAAAGTTCAAGCGCAGCCGTTATTACTAAAGTTTAAACCTCTGGATTATTGCTGATCGAAATCATTTTGGAAGTCTGGGCAAAGAAATCATTTCCCTTATCGTCAACAACGATGAAGGCTGGGAAATCAACAACATCTATCTTCCAAACCGCTTCCATACCAAGATCTTCAAAATCTAAAACTTCCACTTTCTTGATGCAATCTTGAGCCAGGCGAGCTGCGGGTCCACCGATTGATCCCAGATAGAAGCCGCCGTTATTTTTGCAAGCATCAGTTACCGCCTTTGAGCGATTGCCCTTTGCCAGCATTACAAAAGATCCGCCAGCTTTCTGGAATTGCTCAACGTAAGAATCCATACGTCCAGCAGTTGTTGGACCAAATGAACCAGATGCATAACCAGTTGGCGTCTTGGCCGGGCCTGCGTAATAAACTGCGTAATCCTTCATATATTGCGGCAGTGCTTTGCCAGCATCGAGGGCTTCTTTGATTCGGGCATGTGCCAAATCACGCGCAACAACGATTGTGCCGGTAAGTGCGATGCGAGTTTTAATGGGATGTTTGGAAAGTTCGGCGCGCACCGCATCCATTGGTTGATTTAAATCAATTCGAACCAAGTTATCGTCTAGATGCTCATCGGTTGTTTCTGGCAAGAAGCGTGCTGGATCGCGCTCTAACTCTTCAAGGAAGATGCCATCTTTAGTGATTTTGGCTTTTGCTTGGCGATCGGCTGAGCAAGAAACAGCGATAGCGATTGGCAGAGATGCTCCGTGGCGCGGCAAGCGGACTACGCGCACATCGTGGCAGAAGTACTTTCCGCCAAATTGCGCACCGATTCCTAAGGTACGAGTTAGTTCTAAGACTTGTTTTTCAAGTTCAATGTCACGAAAACCATGTCCAGTTGCAGCATCGCCACTAGTTGGCAGCGAATCTAAATACTTTGTGCTGGCCAGCTTTGCAGTCTTAACTGTGTGCTCGGCGCTGGTTCCGCCGATGACAATTGCTAAGTGATACGGCGGGCATGCTGCAGTGCCGATGGAACGGAGCTTTTCATCGAGCCAAGTCATAAATGATGCTGGATTTAATACCGCTTTTGTCTCTTGATATAAGAATGATTTATTAGCGCTGCCGCCACCTTTGGCGATAAAGATAAAGTTGTATTCATCTTGGCGATCTGTATCGGCGTAAATCTCGATTTGGGCGGGCAAGTTGTTGCCGGTGTTCTTCTCTTCCCAAGTTGTGACGGGTGCCATCTGCGAATAACGCAGGTTTAACTTGGTAAATGCGTCATAAATTCCTTGCGAGATGGCAACTTCATCTTTAGAAGTGGTCAGGACATATTGACCCTTCTTGCCCATCACCAATGCGGTGCCAGTGTCTTGGCACATCGGCAATATTCCACCTGCAGAAATATTGGCGTTCTTTAATAAATCAAGGGCAACGAAGCGATCATTAGGGGAGGCTTCAGGATCTTTTAAGATATTGGCAAGTTGTTGCAAGTGTTCGGCACGCAAGTAATGTGAAATATCGTGGATCGCAGTTTCGGTCAGAAGTGTTAGCGCATCGGGTGAGACTTGTAAAAACTCTTTGTCGCCAAGTTTTATAACACTTACGCCATTTTTGCCAATGTTGCGGTACTTAGTTTTATCCGCGCCAATAGGCAGTAAATCAGAGTAAGAAAACTGGGGAGACATTATTGCGCCGGTTTCTTTGCGGCATCCAATTTCTTCTTAGCCCCATCCAGCCATTCTTGGCAGATCTTGGCTAACTCTTCGCCGCGTTCCCAAAGTTTTAGTGACTCCTCCAGCGTTGCGCTGCCGTCTTCGAGTGATTCAACGATTTCAGCTAGCTCATCACGCGCTTCTTCATAAGAAGGCTTTGCATCCTTTGCGGCCATGGGTTAAATCTACTCGCTCGCCAGCACGCTGGCACTTGCTTCGCCCTTAGCCGCCCGTATGCGAAGCACATCGCCAGCCTTTAACTTTGTGGCATCGCGCACAATTTTTCCGCCGCTACTTTGAACCACTGAATAGCCTCGGTCCATCGTTGATTGTGGTGAAAGCGAACGCAGATGTGCGATTACGCCCTTGATTTCTTTCTTTTCGATATCTAGCAACGCTTTAAAGCCACGGTGCGAGCGATCGCGCAGCGCTGATAAATCATCTTTACGCACCTTAATCATCACGCTGGGATCTTTCATTACTGGACGATTGCGCAACTGGGCTATTTGATTTAACTCATATTCAACGCTGGCAAGTAAGCGGCGATACATGCGATCGCGAATTTTATTTATATCGGCAATCTCTTGTTCAATATCTGGCACAACGCGCTTGGCCGCATCAGTTGGCGTTGATGCTCGGTAATCAGCTACTAGATCAAGTAGTGGTGAATCTTTTTCATGGCCAATTGCGCTAACAATTGGCGTTTCACAACTTGCCGCAAGTCGAACCAAAGATTCATCGCTAAATGGCA
>SHVF01000038.1 GCA_009691135.1 Candidatus Planktophila sp. | reverse complement strand
TTGCGGCAATCTCCATCATCTTGCCCAAGTACATAACCGCAACGCGATCTGAAATGTGTTGCACAACCGATAAATCGTGGGCGATAAAGACCATGCTGATCTTTTCTTCTTCTTGCAAATCCTCTAACAAGTTAATTACCTGTGCTTGGATGGAAACATCTAGCGCCGAAACTGGTTCGTCGGCAACGATAAATCGTGGCTTTAGCGCAATCGCGCGCGCGATGCCGATGCGCTGGCGTTGTCCGCCAGAGAATTCGTGCGGATAGCGGTTGTAGTGCTCTGGGTTTAAACCAACGCGAGCCATCAAATTTTGTACGGCGGCCTTGGTGCCCTCTTGCGGGGTAATACCCTGAATTTCAAAAGGTGCCGAAATAATCTTGCCGATTGTCTGACGTGGATTAAGGGCAGAATAAGGATCTTGGAAGATGATCTGCATCTGGGCACGAATTGCGCGCATCTTGCTTGAACTGTAATCAGTAATGTCTTTATCTTCAAAGATAATCTTGCCAGAAGTTGGCTCAACTAATTTTAGAATTGTGCGACCGGCAGTTGTCTTGCCACAGCCCGATTCACCAACTAAACCGATGGTCTCGCCTGCTTTTAACTCAAAAGAAATTCCATCGACAGCCTTAACGACTTCCTTTTCACCGCGCTTGCCCTTGCCAGTTGGAAAATGCTTTACGAGGTTCTCAATTTTCAGGATTGAATCGCTCATCCCTGAACCTCCTTTAACTCATTTGCAAATAGTTCATGGCGTAAATTCTCTGGAACATGGCAACGAGAACGGTGGGTACTAGAAGTTCCCAAGAGCGCCGGACGAGTTGTGTTGCAACCGGCCTCTGATGAGTGCTGCTTATATTCACAACGTGGTGCAAATGGACAACCAACTGGCAAGTTAATTAGCGATGGCGGTTGACCAGGAATTGCCTTAAGGCGTTCATTGTTTTTAGAAACGCGGGGCACTGATTTAAGAAGGCCTAGCGTGTAAGGGGCAAGTGGTGAATAGAAGATGTCATCAACAGGCCCCTCTTCAACTATGCGACCTGCGTACATAACATTTACGCGATCAGCCACCTGTGCAACAACGCCAAGGTCGTGGGTAATTAGCAAGATGCCCATGTTAAATTCTTTCTTAAGCTTTGATAGCAGCGCCAAAATCTGCGCCTGCACAGTTACATCCAAAGCCGTTGTTGGTTCATCAGCGATCAAGATCTGAGGCGAGTTCATTAGGGCCATTGCGATCATTACGCGCTGGCGCATACCGCCAGAGAATTGATGGGGAAACTCTTGGGCGCGCTTTGCGGGCTCTGGAATACCGACCAGATCAAGCATTTCTAGGGCGCGCGCCATCGCCTCTTTCTTCTTACCGCGGTTGTGCACCAAGTACGCCTCGGCTAATTGGTTGCCAATCTTGTAATAAGGGTGAAGTGAAGACATGGGATCTTGGAAAATCATTGAAACAGCGCGACCGCGGATCTCGCGGATCTCGTCATCACTTAAATGAACGACATCTTTAAATGTGCCGTGATCACTTAGTGAAATTGATCCGCTGATTTCGGCTTGACCTTTCTTATGAAGTCCCATTACCGAAAGACTGGTTACAGTTTTTCCAGATCCTGATTCACCAACAATGGCAACGGTTTCGCCGGCGTTTAGAGTAAGTGATACGCCATCTACGGCGCGGACTACACCGTCATCAGTTTTAAATGAGACGTGCAGATCTTCAATTCTTAATAATTCGGTCATACGATTCGTACCCGCGGATCAAGAACTGCATACAACATATCCACGATGAGGTTCATGACGATGACGACCACTGCGGCCAAGATAGTTGTAGCAAGCACAACCGCCAGATCGAATTCATAAACTGAGCGAAGGGTGAGACGACCAAGGCCGGGCAGGTTGAAAATTGTTTCGGTGATGATGGCGCCGCCAATAAGTCCGGCAAAATCCAGACCTGCAAGAGTGACTAATGGTGCAAGCACCGCACGAAGTGTGTGCTTGAAGAAGACAACACGTTCGCCAACGCCTTTAGCGCGAGCGGTGCGGATGTAATCCTCACCTAAAGTTTCAAGAAGTGCGGCACGTGTAAATCTTGTGTAAATCGCGGCATAGGCGATCGCCAAAGTGATCCAAGGCAAAATAAAGTACTGCATAAACTTGTATGGGTTATCAATTAGCGAGGTGTAGCCCGTAAGCGATAGCGGAACCAACTTCCACTTAATTGAGACCCAGATCAAAAGTGCTAGGCCGGTAACAAAAGTTGGCAGCGATGTCGCGAGTAAAACAAATACTGAGGAACTTGTATCTGGCCAGCGATTTTTAAATTTGGCGGCAATGATCCCAAGTCCAATTCCGACCATTAGCCAGAGGATTAGCGCGCCAATGGCCAATGAAATAGTGATTGGAAGTGCTTCGCGGATCATGTCTGTTACGCAGGCATTTTCGTTAAATGAATATCCAAAAGATGGTGCTGGGCAGGTAAAGGCTGCGCTGCCGGCGCCATAGGTACGACCGGCGAATATTCCAGAAAGGAAGAGCCAATATTGCTCATAGATTGGTTTATCAAAACCTAAACGTACGCGGTTTGCTTCCACAATTTGATCAGTACAGCGCTGACCACACGTAAGTGAAGCTGGATCAAAGGGAAGAAATGAGAAGATTCCAAACACTACTGCCGAGACGATGAGTATGGTCATTGCCGCAAATGCAGCACGCCGACCAATGAACTTCAACATCGCCATCCTCCAAGAATTAAGTCCGAACAGTACTGCCTTCAGTAAGAAGGTACTTCCGGCGCAATCTTTCGAAAGCGCCGAAAGTACCTGTCTTAACTATTTCTAACATGTCCTACAAGAAATGATTTGGATTAGTTATTAATCCACATCTTTCCGTAGGCGGGGTTGCCCTGAGGTACCCAGAAGAAGACACCTGAGATCTGTGAACCCCAAATTTCTTGAGCTTTACCAAATGTTGTTGGCAATACCCACATCTGCTTCATGGCATAAGCATCTAGCTCTTTCCATATTGCAGCTTGCTTCTTACGGTCTGTGGTCTTCATAGCAAGGTTTACCTTGTCTTCGAAGGCCTTGTATGCAGGATCCGCTGAGTTCTGTGAAAGGTTAAATCCACCGAATGATGCGAATAGTTCAGGAATAACTGTTGAAGCATTTGCCCAGTCAGCACCCCAGCCAGAAGCAGACATGTCCTTCTGCTTCTCAGGGTTCATAACTGTTGAGTAGTAACCAGAACTGATGATGTTCCACTTAACTTTTATTCCAGCGCGACCGTATGCAGCCTCGTTGATTGGAATAGTGTCGTTAAGAGTTACAGATTGACGAACGTCCAATGTGATTCCATCTTCAGTTGCCTTCTTGTAATCTGCAGGACACTTGGTCTTTGCGGTTTCCATTAGGGCCTTTGCCTTAGTTACGTTTCCTTCAGGCATGAAGTCTGGGCTTCCTGGACCAACCACCTTGGTAGGTGCGTAGTCAGCTGCAACAAGTGGACTGATTACACCAGTTGCATATGAACCGGCATAGGTTGGGCCACCGGCATAGTCAAGAAGTGCTTTGGCATTACGTGAGTAATACATTGCTTGACGAATTTCCAAGCAAGGCATTGCTTTTACGTTAAATGCAATGTAGATCGCGTATGGATCTGAGTTATTCATACGACGCTTTTGAAACTTTGAGTCGGTGAAGAACTTATCCTTATTTGTTGGAAGTGGTCCACCAAAGTTCATCGCTGTTGGGATGGTGTCTTCCAACATGATCTGGTCGATTACTTCTTCATCAAGACCGAACTGAATGATTACTTCGTCTGGGTATGGTGTGCGAACTGGATCAGATGCTTTTGACCAGTTTGAGTTACGAACCATGCGAAGTTGAGTCTTGCTGTTTTCAACGATCTTGTACGGACCTGTTGCTTGTGGATTTAGGTCGTACTTATCGCCTGTGTCCTTCTTCTTTTGGACTGGTGAAATAACACCGTATGTAGCCAAATAGTTGAAGTCAGCAATTGACTTATTCAGTTGGAAAGTAATTGTGCGATTGTCCTTTGAACAAGAAACAGCCTTTTCATAAGCGGCTTGCGCTTCTGGGGTGCTCTTGTATGGACCTACATAGATTGAGTTTCCATCTTTATCTTTTGGAATATCAAGCCATGAAAGCATGTAGGTAGGTCCGTTGTTGATTACATCTTGTGCGAATACACGAGATGAACCGTACTGAACATCCTTACATGTAATTGGAGCTCCATCTTCGAACTTTGTGCCTGGACGAAGTGTGAACTTCCATGTCTTAGCAGAGTTGCTTGGAACACCAGTGTTTGTTGCTAAGTCAGGAACAAGGTTTGCACCTGCTGCACCTGGAACCGGGTTGTATGCAACCAAAGTACGTGTGTGAAATGAATTCATAAACGCGAGGTCGCGTCCGGTGTAGATGCGAGCTGGATCTAAGTGATCAAGACGTGGTTCGTGCTCAAGGAAGGTGAGAATTCCACCTGTCTTTGGTGTAGTAGCAGCAGTTGCAACGTTTGATCCAGAAACCAATACGGTTCCAAGAAGCAAGGCGCTTGCAGATGCAACGACTACGGTACGACGAAGAGCAAAACGAGAGCTCATTCCGTAATCCTTTCGATTGGGATGCGCCCAAACTCCATCCATACTTCATGGCGGAATCGGGGTGCGAGTGAGGCAACTCAAGCAGAAAATGTCCGAAAAGTGAATACTGAAAGGTAACTAGAAGGGTGAATTAGTGGGGCGTTACCAGATTGTTATTCATCGGCGCCAGAATTGAGTCCGACTTATTTATCGGCGCGTGGGTCAAGCGCATCGCGCAGGGCATCGCCAACCAAGTTAAAGGCCAGAACTACGATAACCAGTGATCCTGCAGTGATTAGAAAGAAGCTTGGCATCACGGTTACGAAGCGCGTGGCATTCGATAACAGGATTCCCCAGGTCGATGCAGGAGGCTGAACGCCAAGGCCAAGGAATGAGAAGACCGCTTCGGCTGCTAAATAACCTGGAAGTGAAAGTGAAACGACGACGATAACTGGCGCCCAAAGATTTGGAACAAGTTCTTTCAAGATGATGCGACGACGCGATGCGCCCATCGCTTGTGCTGCGGTTACGAATTCACGTTCGCGAAGTGAAAGTACCTGTGAACGAATCAAACGCGAAAATCCTGGCCAACCAAAGAAAGATAAAAATAAAATTAAAAAGATAATGCGAGCGCCGTTGCCCTCGGCAATTCCGGCTTGTTCAATGCGATCTACCATCGGTTCGCTAAGGGCCACAATCATGAAGAAGGCAGGAAATGCTAAAAGGAAATCTGTGAGACGACCTAAGTAACCATCGACTCGGCCACGGAAGTAACCACCGACAATTCCAACGAAGAAACCAATTGTTAGCGCTGTTGCAGTAGTAAGAATGGCAACCATAAATGAAATGCGTGAACCGTAAAGAAGTTGTGCAAGTAAATCGCGACCTGTACCTGGAATTAATCCAAGTGGGTGCTGCAAACTAAATCCGGCATCGGGTCCCCGTGGAATACCGCTGCTATCAAGATTTTCCAGGTTTAAGTCACTTGGATTGATTCCGAGTATGCGGCATACGATCGGTGCGAAGAGTGACATGCTGAGTAGAAAAATACTGATCCCGGCAGCGACCATGCCTACCTTGTTGCGCTTAAAGCGGCTCCATGCGATCTGGCGTGGGCTACGACCTGAGATCGTTGTTGTATCAACTTCGGAGTTCAAAGACATGCGCGCTACTCTATACTTGGCGGCAGGAATTAGTCACTTCGTATAAGTATTTAAATCTGGAGGCATCATGTCATTCACAATTAAATCAAAGCTCGCGCTCACCATTGCCCTCGCGCTCACACTCAGCGCATGCGGTGGAGGAGATGAAGTCGCACAAGTTGATGACCAGAGTCTTGTAACTGAGGTTGAAGAAGCCCCTCAGGCATCAGGCGGTTTTGATGCACCAGTGGTAACCCCAGATAAAGTTAGTTACACCCTTTCATCCCCTGCCAGTTTCACACCCGGCAAGTTCGCATCCGGCATGTTGCCTGGCCAGATTAATGAGCGCTTCAATCTCAACGTCACCAACGGATCTGCTGCTGAACTAGATCTAGCGATTTTAATTGTTAAGGGTTCAACAACAACTGGTGACTGCGTAGATATTTTCGATGGCGATAATCAAATGGAGGGTGCACCAACTACTCCACTTGCTCCTGGTGCTTCAGCTAAATTCTCATGGGGACTTTCTTGCCCAGGCAAAAGCGGCGAAGATGTTTCAGTTGTTCTCTCAAACGGAAGCGTTACCTTAATCGAAGTTACTGGAAAACTTTCCTAATTCTTTCGCTTTAAATAGGCAAAGAACGGAATTGGCACAAGCACGCCAACAGCCATTAAAAGCACCCATAGCTGTTCAAGATGAGCACCAATCATTATTCCGGCAAGTGCTGGTCCCGCAATTCCAGAAATTCCCCATTGCAAACTAATTAAAGCGCTGGCGCGACCGCGAATATGTTCCGGTGTTAACTCCTGCATCAAGGCAGGGCTAGTTGGCGCATGGACCATCTCACCGAATGCAAATATTAATTGGCTAACGCAAAGTGCGA
Organism: Candidatus Planktophila sp.; assembly: GCA_009691135.1. Taxonomy (GTDB): domain Bacteria; phylum Actinomycetota; class Actinomycetes; order Nanopelagicales; family Nanopelagicaceae; genus Planktophila. The sequence goes on along the minus strand of SHVF01000038.1, from coordinate 3,221 downwards.
TTCCTGCCATAAACATGGAAAGGTAGGGAGAAACACCAACGGCGAGCCAAGAAAGTCCCCAGATAAATCCGACTGAAACCAGAGCTGTGTATTTGGAATATCGCTCTAGAATTCTTAGAACTAGTGGTTGAAAAGCAACTATCGCAAAAGTGTTTACGCCGAAGATAATTCCTAACCAGTTTGGTGCAAGATCCAAATACTGTGTGGCGTAAACTGGCAGACCAGATTGCAGTGGGCCGTATCCAAAGGTAAGCAAAATGATTCCGGCAAAGGTTAGAATTGTTAATTCGCGGTTGGCAAAAAGTTCGCGATAACTGCCAGATTGTGGCTCATTCTCTTTCGCCACATATCGACCAGCGGCAGGGGTGTTAAGGCCAAAGATAATAAATAGAAATATTAAATAGGTAACGCCATCGACTAAGTACATAATTTGATAAGAGAAAAGCGAATTTTCACGGATGATTACTGATGACAATAGGCCGCCGGTGCCGAGGCCTAAGTTCATCAACATAAAGTTAAAGCCAAAGATTTTAGGGCGAATTTCCTCTGGGGTAAGGCGAGTCAACATCACCATCTGCGCCGGCCAAATACATTGATTTCCAATTGCAAATAGAGTCATAACTATTACAGCCGTTGGCTTAGTCGATACAAATGCAAAACCAAATCCAGAAAGGGCTGAAACAATTAGTCCGATAATCATCACAATTTTTGGACCGATACGATCTACTAGCGCACCCAACGGACCAGAACCCGCAATTCCGACAAAGGCGCCCCATGCCATTAGCAAGCCACCAAAAGATGTTGTGAATCCGCGCATCTCGTGGAGATAGACCATCAAAAGTGAAAGCGTCATTCCGCGACCAATGGCGCTCAAAGCAATTCCAGCAACGATGCGCCGAGAATGCGGATTGAGAATAGAGGTGAACTCTTTATAGGGCATTTTTGGGGCGCGCATCAGCGCAGTCTATATCTGAGACAATAACTCTTGTGTCCGCATCAACATCAAAGGCGTTTTCATTTCAAATCAATCACAGCGCTGAAAACTCATTAGCGCGCGTTGGCACAATCTCTACTCCGCACGGTGATATTCAAACTCCCGCATTTATTCCAGTTGGTACAAAAGCCACAGTTAAAGCAGTTCTGCCAAGTGCGATGAAAGATCTGGGTTCGCAAGCACTTCTAGCAAATGCTTATCACCTCTATTTACAACCTGGCCCCGATGTTCTAGATGACGCTGGCGGGCTTGCAAAATTTATGAATTGGCAAGGCCCAACATTTAGCGACAGTGGAGGCTTTCAAGTTCTCTCACTAGGTGTTGGTTTCAAAAAAGTATTAGCAATGGATGCAACCACCTTTAGATCTGACCAAGTTATTGCGGGAAATAAAGAACGCCTAGCTCACGTCGATGACGATGGCGTGACTTTTAAATCTCATCTTGATGGGTCAATGCATCGATTTACCGCAGAGATTTCGATGAAGATTCAACATAAAATTGGCGCCGATATCATCTTTGCCTTCGATGAGTGCACCACTTTGCATAACACTCGCCCATACCAAGAATTAGCGATGGATCGCACCTATGACTGGGCGATACGTTGCCTTGATGAACATAGGCGCCTCACAGATGCGCGTAGTGATAAACCGTATCAAGCTTTATACGGAGTTATTCAAGGCGCACAATATGAAGACCTGCGCAAGAAAGCTGCTGGCGATCTAGGAGCGATGTCATCTTCTGGCATCGAATTCGATGGATTTGGTATTGGCGGAGCACTTGATAAAGACTCACTTGGCACAATCGTTGGTTGGGTTAATCAAACCTTGCCAGAAAATAAACCAAAACATTTGCTTGGCATTGGCGCTCCTGAAGATTTATTCGTAGGGGTAGAAAATGGCGTAGATACATTTGACTGTGTCTTGGCATCTCGTATCGCACGATCAAGTGCGGTCTACACAATGCAAGGTCGCTTCAACCTTTCCAATGCACCGTACGTCAGAGATTTCAATCCAATTGATGCCGAATGTGATTGCTATACATGTGCCAATTTCACGCGTGCCTACCTTTGCCATTTATTCCGCGGCAAAGAAATGGTTGCGGCGACGCTTGCAACGATTCATAACGAACGATTCGTCGTTCGCTTAGTCGATCAGATGCGCCAAGCTTTATTGGATGGCAATTTTAAAGAGATGAAGGAAGAATTCTTAGGACGTTACAAGCATCGTTCGGGGCAATCTCGCGATTAATTACTTCCCCAATTTGCTTTGAAATATGCGGCGCTCATCTCGTAGATATTTTCAAGCCCATCAATTTCATCCATCTGCTGGCCCCTAAATTCAAATCCAAAGTAATTAACAACTGCAATCGACGGGGCGTTATCAGGAGCAACTGTGTAGCGAAAAGATCTCACTTCTGGAAAAGTTACAGCCCAGCGCCACATTCCCAGCAGCGCCTCCTTTGCAAAACCTTGGTTCTGGTACTCACTTTCGATACCAAGCCCAATTTCAACCATTCCATCTAAATCGGGTGCCCCATGAAAACTTGTGCTTCCGATAATTTCTTGCTTCTCTTTCAAAACGATCCAGCGCACAAACCATTTATTGCAAGCGGGGTCTGCTTTTACCAGTGGCATTCGCCAAGCCAGAGGTCCTTGAAAATCAATCAGAACTCGAAGCGGATTACTAAAGGCTTTTCCAGTAAGGGCTGGAACGTCATCGCGATTTTCAAAGAGTGTCACTAAGTCAGGAGCCGAAATGTGATGCAGCGCAAGGCGCGATGTTTCAATTACTGGTTCGTGCAACGGCAATTACTTACCTCCAACTTTAGGTAAGTGCCAGTCATATTTAATCGAAAGTTCTCGAACCAGGATTACACAAACACTTGCCAATGCGACTGAAATGAATTCATTGACGGAAAAATAGTGACAACTTACGTAAACAAATGATCCTGCCAAACATGATGTCCCCACAGTTTCGCGGTGTAATAGAACTGGCTCGACTTGGCACAAGACATCGCGCAACAGTCCCCCGGTTACTGCACCGATGAGACCAAGAACCACTGCAGCTGCAAATGGCGCATTCTGAGTAAGCGCAAACTGCGCGCCCGAAACTGAACAAACGGCCAGACCAATAGTGTCTAGCGTTAACACGAATCTGCCCACTGGCTTATTTCTCTTAACACCCAATGTGATTACAACGGCCAGCAAAACCCCCACGAATAACCAACC